>RPQV01000217.1 GCA_003818595.1 Calditrichota bacterium | reverse complement strand
ATATTTATAATTTGCTGATCATATCGTTGAGGATGTTCGAGGCATAGCTGTAATGAGATGACCGGGTAAAAATATCGTCCGTATAAAACCAATCCGGCAAGCACGACGAGATATAAAACGATGCGCAGGCGACGGTAGATGGATGGATTTCGCTTATCGGTCGACAATGCCGGAAAAGACATTTTTAATATCTTGAGTAATCTTGGAGTGGATAATGCCGTTCGACGCAATGGTATTTCCCGTGAGCAGCACCTGATCCCCTCCGGAAAAATCGGTGATCATCCCTCCCGCTTCTTCGAGAATGACTTGAGCTGCGGCGATATCCCATGGCCTCAAGTCCAATTCCCAAAATCCATCAAATCGACCGCAGGCAACATAACAGAGATCAAGAGCCGCTGAACCCGCCCGCCGAATGCCGCTGACCTGCATGAACAGGGCATTGAATGAACGTTGATAGACCTCGAGATGATGCTTGACGCGAAAAGGATAGCCGGTTGCCAGCAAAGCGACGTCCAGTTTTTCCACAGTGGAAACCTTGATCTTGTGCTGATTGAGGAAAGCGCCCCCATCTTTCACAGCATGAAAAAGTTCGTCGCGATTGGGATCATATACAACACCGAGTACCAATTGGCCATGGATTTGCAGTCCTATCGACACGGAAAATATAGGCACAGCGTGAATATAATTGGTGGTTCCATCCAGAGGATCGATGATCCATCGAAAATCGCCGCCTTCATCTCGATGCGATTCTTCAGCATAGAAAGTATGGTCCGGAAAAGCGGCGCGAACTTTTTCAACGATCATACGCTCGGCTTCAATGTCCATCTTGGTGACAAAATCAAAGCGCATTTTGGTATTGATTTCCCCCGGGGAGAGACGGCCAAGATTATCGAGAAGCATTGCTCCTGCCTCTTTGGCCGCATTAACGGCAACGCTCATGTAATTATTCATCAATCGATTTTATCTCAATGTTTGATCCTTTGAAATAGGCGATGGTCACGCCCGAATTACCCTCATTCCAATTGCCCAAACGAAAACCCTGAATTTGCGAGTGTTGACGCAAAAAATCCGATACCGCCGTTCGGAGCTTTCCGGTACCTTTACCATGAATAATGCTGACCTGATTCAGACCCATCATAATCGCCTGATCCAAATACTTGGCTAATTCATCCAGTGCTTCTTCGCTCAGTTTTCCGCGCAGGTCGATTTCACCGATGGCGGATGGATTCATCTGCAGATTAACTTTTATCGGTTGCTGAGCAGGTGATTTATGCTTACCGGCACGCAATTCACTCAGCGGAAGCAGAATTTTTATGCCGCCATCGAACTGTACCATTACTCTCTCTTTTTTGTCGGCAGCGGAAAGAACAATCCCGCTGTTTTTATTTTTTGTCCAGATGATGCGATCTCCTATGGAGAAATGACCCACCGGCGTCTCATCATCCATTTCGATATTCTCAGATTTTATCTGCTCAATCTTTTGCTGTTGCTCAGCGAGGTCATTACGGACGGACTTGACCGCCTCAGGAGCAGCCTGCGTTTCCTTGATTTCACGAATCGCCCTTTCGATAGCAGCGTTGGACTCCAGCATGAGATTTTCCGCTTCTTCGGCAGCTTGGCGCTTTATGGCTTTGATTTCGCGGGTGAGTCTGTTTATTTTTTCTTCATACTCTTTATTCAAAGTACGAAATTCACTCTCCCGCGAATCCGCTTCATGGATCATGCGCGAGTACGATTGAATTTTCTCATCGAGTTCAAAGATAAGCCCTTCCAGTTCATTCTTTTGCGTGCCGACAATGGCGCGCGCCCGGTCAATGAGTTCAGCGGCAAGTCCCATTCTTTTGGCAATTTCAAACGCATAACTTGAACCCGGTATCGTAGTGCGGAATTTGTAGGTTGGCTGTAATGTCGCTATGGCGAACTCTAACGAGGCATTTTCGATGCCGTCTGTACGATATGCAAAACTTTTGAGGACTCCGGAATGGGTCGTGGTGATGGTCAGGCATTTGCGCCGGGTCATTTGTTCAAGAAAAGCGATAGCCAATGCAGACCCCTCATCAGGATCCGTCCCGGCGGTTATTTCATCGATTAAAACCAGACTGTGTTGATCAGCTTTAGAGGAAATCGCGGCGAGCTGCTGCACGTGCGATGAGAAAGTGGAAAGATCGTTTTCGAGAGATTGTTGGTCGCCGATTACGGCAAATATCTGGTGGATCATGCCAATTCTCGACTGCGGCGATACGGGAATGTGAATACCGCACAGAGTCATCAAGGTCAAGAGTCCCACGGTCTTGAGTGCCACTGTTTTGCCGCCGGCATTGGGACCGCTGATGACCATGGTGAAAAACTTTTCTCCCAAAGAGAGATCAAGAGGAACAACCAGTTGATAGCCAAGGCGCAGGACGAGAAGCGGATGGCGCGCATCTTTCAAAGAGAGGATTGGTTCCTGAACCAGATCGGGCTGATGTCCGTGTATCAATTTTGAAAAGCGTGCCTGGGCATGGTAAAAATCCGTTTCACCAAAAGCCTCCAGATTGCCGTCCAGCAACGGCGAATGAATGCGAATATCATCGGTGAGGCTGCGCAAAATCTTTTCAATTTCGCGGCTCTCTTCAACCATCAATTCTCGAATATAATTATTATCAGCCACCACATCGAGGGGTTCGATAAAAAGACTGGCGCCGGTTGCCGATTGATCATGGACCAGTCCTTTGACCTTGCGTTTGAACTCATCTTTCACCACCAGCACCAGCCGTCCGTTTCGCACAGCGACGAGGTTTTCCTGTAGAATTCCTTCTGCGGACAAGGCGCGCATCTTCGATTCCATTTTGCGCCTTGCCGTCGTTTGAGCCGTTGCGATTTTTTTGCGAATCGATGCCAAAGCCGGGCTGGCATTGTCTTTAATTTCGAAAGTCGAGGGATCGATACATCTCAGCAAGGTATCTTCCAATGACTTTGTAGGCTGAAAGCGGGAGAAGATGGTTGAGAGCAATCGAGTAGAAGCAGTATGGGTGCTGAAATAATGATTCAGGCGGCGAATGCATACAGCAAAATGATACACCTGGACACAATCTTCCGCAAAAAGAACGCTGCCGGCCAATTTTGATTTTTTAAAAATCGCATCGAGATCGCCGACATCCTGAAGAGGAATCCCCGAATCTTCCTCCAAAAGCGCACACATTTCGGACACTCGCGTCAGCGCATCTGCAATGGCATCCATGTCATTGAGCGGCTGCAGGGCGAAAATCCGATCTTGTCCGTAGCGCGAAACAGCAAGTTCTGCAATTCGATTGACAATTTGATCAAATTCCAAGGTCTTGTGTGATGTTTCCGAGAACGTAAAACCTGTTTCCTTTGGCTTAATCTTATGATACCTGGTTATTGCCGAGGTGGAGTGGTTGACAACCTTTGAAGAATTTGATCTACATCAGGCACTGCTCTGAGGATAAATTTCACGACACTGTTGGAAAATTTCAGCGTTGGGGCATAAAGCATTGATCCCGATGACTTGGCTTCCAGTGAGCCATGCAGGGAAGAGCGACTAATGAACAAGAGAATAACGCTGACAATAAACGCACCCTTGAATGCGCCAGACGCAATCGCCAGCAGGGTCATAATGAGGCCAGGTTTCCCCTGCTGAGCATTGGGAATAATGCGGACGATCCATGACGACAGCGCCCGCGTGAGTAAAATCACTATGAGAAAAGCTAAATATTGGCTTATTTTGGCCAACTCAGGCCTTGGAGAAATCTGCGTAATGATTGATGCCACCGGATCGCTAAGAGCAATAGCGAGCAGGATCGTGAGCAGCCATCCCATTGCTCCATAAATTTCACCCTGCAGACCGCCTCGATAGCTGCGATAAGCAAAGAGCAGCAGGGTAAATCCAATGATTACATCGAGAATCATAAATTTTCCATACGCGCATAAATGAAAAAAGTGAATAAGCGTCGTCATCCGACAGTTATTCACTTTATCTTATTCTCAACCGTAATGCTAAACAGCCAATCTGCTGCGAACGAGTGCATTAATCTCTTTCCCGTCCGCACGTCCTTTAACCTGCTGCATGACAAGAGGCATCACTTTGCCCAAATCATTCAATGTTTTCGCACCGACCTGAGCGATTGCAGCATCGATTATAGCTAAAATCTCGGCATGGGTAAGCGGTTGCGGCAGATAGGAGTTGATCACCTTCAACTCGTACTCTTCCTTTTGGGCCAGATCTTCACGGTTTCCTTCTCGGAAAGCCTGAATAGATTCTTTGCGTTTTTTCGCCGCACTGTTTAGAACCGCAATCTCTTCTTCCTCGCTGAGGTCTCTGCGTTTGTCGATCGATTCATTTTTAATGTAACCGCGAAGAAGACGGATAATGGCCACTTTCTCTTGCTCTCGAGATTTCATGGCTTGTTTCATTTCTTCAGTCAGGCGATCAAACAGGATCATGGCACCTCCGAAATGCCGCTAAATCTTTATCACCGATCCATATTTTGCAGCTTGCGCATTTTTCTGCGCGCTGCATTCATTTTTCGGCGACGAGCTTCGCTCGGTTTTTCGTATTGTTGGTGTTTCTTGATATCTGACATCAAACCAGATTTTTCACAAAACTTGGTAAAGCGTCTCAGCGCTCTTTCAAACGATTCGCCTTCACGAACACGAACAGCAGGCATGTAGTATTCAACCTCCTTTCCTGTCATTCATCTTTTAAATAGGAAGAAATATAATCATTTATCATTATAGAATCAAGTTTTTTATACTTCTTGCATCAATATGAGCAAATAATTTCGAGTTTGTCCTCCGGATGTCCTACCCATTAACCAGGCGGCCAATATAATTGGCGCCCGCCCAGCAGGTGGCAATGCAGATGGAAGACTGATTGACCGCCATCGTGATTACAATTCATAACCAGTCGGTACCCCTTTTCGCCACAACCCAATTCTGCAGCAAGCGATTTGGCGCGGAGGATTATTTGACCCAAAAGATCGGCCTGATCATGAGCCAGATCATTCAAGGTTGCAATATGAATCCGCGGTATAATTAAAACATGTACGGGGGCTTGGGGAGATATATCCCGAAAAGCGATAATGTCGTCATCCTCATAAATGATATCGGCGACTAGTTTTTTTTCAGCAATTTTACAGAAAAGACAATTCATCGACCATTCCTTCACCTGGTGCAAAAGGTTCATCCAAGATCTCCGGCGAAAGCCAGTATTTTGACGGCTCCAGCCAATGCAGCTGTTTCGCTGCGAAGACGTCGCTGACCTAAATAAATCGGAATGACACCATGCTGTACCGCAGTCTCAACCTCGCTGCTGCTAAAGCCCCCTTCAGGACCAACAAAAAGCGTCGCGCGCGTGATCGACTGCAACGCACTCCAATTAATCTCCTTTTCCTCCGCAGCATGCTCATGAGCAATGAACGCCATTTCCCAAGATGATTTTTCAAGCAATTCTGAGAAATGACACGGTTGCTGAATCTCCGGGCAGATTGATCGACCGCTTTGTTTCATTGCCGCCAACGCTTTTTGCCATCGGCGTTCGGTTTTTAATCCTCCCTCGACGACCGTGTGTTCAGTGATCATGGGCTGAAACACAGCTATCCCCAATTCTGTCCCCTTTTCGACCACCCACTCAAAATGATTCCCCTTTAGTAATGAAAGGGCGAGTGAGAGCCGAAGTCTGGATTCACCGACATTATAAATCTGCTCATCTATGCTCATGACGAGATGCTTCTTGTTCATCTCGATAATATTACCGGAGTACAAGAATCCCTTACCATCAATAGCAGTGAGAGCGTCTCCGATTTTTTTCCTCAGTACCAAAGCAGCATGACGAAATTCATCTCCCTCAATCGTGCACGTTGTACCATCGATATGATCGGGAGATACATAAAAATGTTGAAAATCAACAAGCCTCAAAATGCCACCTGCAAATCAACGATCAATTCCGGTTCACCACTGAAACTAAAGGCATATTCAATTCGCAAAAGCTCAACATAGGGAAGATGGATATGAACACCTGCACCAAATCCTGCCAACCGACCACTTTTGTTCAAAGAAGGCTGACCCCACCAAACATCACCGGCATCAACATAAATTCCGCCGCTGATGCCAAACGGTAAATCGTTGCTGTATTTACCGAATGCAATATCGCCGTATTGCAGGTTGAGATAGCGAATCGGCAGTATGGGAAAACGGAATTCAGCGCCGAATATGGCGCGATTTTCTCCTTCACGCTGTTCATAAAAATGGCCGCGAATACGGTCGCGATACCCCAGAAATTGATGTGCGTATAT
>RPQV01000216.1 GCA_003818595.1 Calditrichota bacterium | reverse complement strand
TGCAGGCGCGTCTGATAAAACCGCCATTGGGCTTGGATTTTGAGGTTATCTTCGTGTTCCCAATTGGTTTCGACAGACTCAACCCCCTTTTCGATAAAGAATTTGTGCATGGCCAGCATGAGCATGGCGTTCACGCCTTTGTTTTGAAAGTCAGGGTGAACAGCGGTGAGGAGAAAATCAATTTGTCGATAGGAGCGCATGGCTTTCAGGAAATGATATATCCCCAGCGGCAACAGTCGACCTTGGGCCTTTTGTGCGGCAACGGAAAGTGACGGCATGGTGATGCCGAACGCAACCAATTTCCCATGTTCGTCAAAAATCAACGGCGTCAATTCAGGCTTGATAAAATTCAGATAAGAATGAATATAATACTCCACCTGTCTTTCGGACAGTTCGACAAAGCCGTATATATCTTTATAAGCCACATTGATCATCGAAAATATGTCATGGGCAAAGGGGAGCAATTGCTTTTTATGCTTGAACTGTTTGAGCTCGAGTTTGAAACGCTTTTCCACGATTTCCGCAATACGTTCGACTTTGTCGGGAATTTCGCCGGGAACGGCAATTTGGTATTCGACCCAATCCGCTGCTTTGCCGTAGCCGTGATGTTCGAGATGGGAGGCATAATAGGAATGATTATAGGCGGCGCCGAACGTCGATAATTCTTTGAATCCTTCAACCAGCATCCCCGACGCATCAAAATTGGTAAAACCCATGGGACCGTTAATGCCTGACATCCCCTGTTCCTGCGCCCATTTTTCGGCTGTGGCGAGTAGAAGAGAGGATACCTGAATATCATCCACAAAATCGAACCAGCCGAACCGTGCCAATGATTCCGACCACACGCTGTTGAATTTATCGTTGACCATGGCGGCGATCCGACCGACGATTTTCCCGTCTCGGCTCGCGATCCAATAAGCAGCACGGCAATATGCAAAAGCCGGATTCCGATCCTGACGCAGGGTTTCGAGTTGCCCGCTGATCAATGGCGGCGCCCAATATTCATTTCCCTGGTATAAATCGAAAGGAAATTTCACGAATTGCTTCAATTCACGCAGATGGACAACGGGTTTGATCTCTAGATTCATCGTCGAACACCTCCCCGGAGGTTGATCTTTCATCGATTTATGTTGACCTAATATATCACCAGAAGAATTTTGTTGCAAGGATTATGAATAAAAAAACTTGCTTATTTGTTGAATTTCCCTAAATTGCTTTTCAGAAGATCATAAATGGAAACGTCACGTTTTTGGCATATGCGGCTTCCGCAATTTCGAAACATGTTAAACTAAAGGCACAGTCTCCACGGGTGTGCCTTTTTCATTTTCAACTTTTCCATAATTCCGAATGATTCGATTTGACAGGGTATTGATTTAAAGGACAACTATTCATGCAGATCACAGGATTAAGATACGGCAGCCGGCTGCTGAATCTGGTGGAATTCCCCGTGGCCAAAACCATCTCCGAATTGGCTACCAAAGAAGAGATCCAGATGATGATCGACCAGTTCGGCAAAGTCGTCATCAAACCGTTTTTCTATGGCGGCGTGGGCAAAAAGGGTAAATCGGGACTCATCCGCATCGCCGACAATGTGCACGACGCCATGACGGCCAAGCAGGATTTATATTTTGTCACCCACACCTACGGCAACAAGACCGTGCAGGCCAACGGGGTCACTTTTGAGGAATTTGTCGAATCTGACATCGAGGTTTATTTCAGCATCTCTGTTTCCACCACGGAACGAAAACCGATCTTTATCATTTCCACCGAAGGCGGCGTCGATGTTGAAAGCCTGCCGCCGGAAAAGAAACGGGTGATATGGATCGATCCTTTCATCGGCATCAAATCGTTCGATCTCACCAACGCCTTGGGCGACATCGGTTGTCCGGAAAAATATATCTCTCCCCTGGTGCAAAGCCTGCCATTATTATGGCAATTGTACGATAATTACGGATTGACCACCGTGGAAATCAATCCCATCCGCATGAAAAAGGAGGGTAATCGATATATTCCGATTGCCTGTGATCTCAAAGCGGCGTTTGATCAGGACAATCCCGCCTGGAGGCGCATCGGTCTGCCGATCACGATTTTTCAGGAGGATGTCACCGAGTTTGAGGCTGAAATCAATCAGCTGCGCACCTATCAGGGACAAAGTGATGTGCTTGAACTCAATCCCGAAGGCACGATCATTCCCTTCATGTTCGGCGGCGGCGCCAGTTCGGCAGCAACGGAAACATTGGGGATCAAGGCGATTTTCTCATCGGACTTTGGCGGCAATCCGCCTTATGAAAAAATGTATCAAATCAGCCGCATCGTCTTTAAACGATGGTATGATCAAGCCAATGTTCTATTGATCATCGGCGGCAAGGCGAACAATACAGATATTTATGTGACCTTCAAAGGTATTTTTGATGCCCTGCGCGACCATATCGCCCAGAGCGGCAAACGCCCGATTTATACGGTCGTCGGTCGCGGAGGGCCCAACCTCATCCGCGGCATGTTTTACGGCAAAGATATTCTCGACCGCCTGAAATTGCCCTACAAAATGTTCGGATATGATTCATCAATGATCGGCGTGCTCGAATACGCTAAAAAGATTGATGACTGGTGGGACACGGCAGGTCGAGCTGAATATGAAAAAAAATATTGATAACGGCTCTATCACGCGGTCGAGCAATGAATATCAAGTTCCCTGCTGGGCTCGCTTTATCAGATCATGGTATTAAAACAAGTTGGAATTATGGGCATACTCATGAGACAATTAATTACAAAACCTTTCCCATATTATGTGGGTATACACTCGTTGGAAGAGTTGGTGACCAAAGATTCCCGAGTCTGCATCGTCAATATCCTGGGAAATGAAAGCCGCAAAGTGACGCCGGTCTCCCATGAATACAGCGGCGGCAACGTCGTCGCCGGCGTCCAGTACGGCCGCGAAGGCGTATTAGAAACCAAATTGGGGGATATTCCGGTCTTTCGAACCGTACGCGATGTGATGGCCAAGGGAATCTGGTTCGACGTGGGAGTCATTTATCTGCCGCCGGCAGCCGTGAGTCAGGCGGTGTGGGAGTTTGTCCGCTTTAATCGTGATCTAAAGCGGATCATCATTGTCACCGAAAAAGTTTCTGTTCGCGATTCGCGCAATGTCCGCTACACCTGTCAGGATTCCGGCGTGGATGTGATCGGCGCCAACTGTCTGGGCGTGGCGAATGTCTGGGATCACGTTCGCATCGGCGGCGCCCTCGGAGGCGACAATCCGGAAGAGACATTAAAACAGGGATCCATCGCCATCCACAGCAATTCCGGCAATTTCACCACCACCATCGCCCAATACCTGAAAATGGCGGGATTCGGCATCAGCACCGCCGTCAGCTCCGGCAAAGATATGTATATTCATTTCGCCTTGGCCGAATTTCTGTATGCCGCGCAAAATGACCCGCGCACCAAGGCCGTCGCCCTCTATGTGGAGCCCGGAGGATACTATGAAAAGCAGGCGTTGGATTGGATTCAGGAGCGCCGATTCGGATTCAATAAACCGATCATCGTCTGCGTGACCGGACGGTGGAAGACCAACATCTCACGCGCGTGCGGACATGCCGGCGCCATGGCAGGCAGCGGTGATGATGCGCAGTCGAAAGAACAGTGGTTCGATGATTATTTCGGTGTGCCGCTTTTTAATCCGCAAAAGCCCATGGTGAGCAAAAAAGGGGTGCGGATTTCGTCAATCCAGCATTTCCCCGAAGCGATGAAGGCGGTCTATGATAAAATTGACGAAAAGCCTGATTTCCCGGAAACCGGAGATTTATCACTCAAGCTCTGGATCAGCGACCATATCACCAAATTGCCGAAAGACCTCGATCTGCCGATTGTGCAGGCCCTCCATCCCTACAATGAACAAATTACCGAAATCACCAAACAAGTGGGCGCCAGTTACATCCGCTCGAGTATGCGGAACAAGTCCAGCGCTTCGCGGATGGACGCCAAAACCCAAATCGCCGAATTGCATGGCAAAAGCGTTCTCGAGTTGTCCAAAAACTCGATCGAGGAGAATGTCTTTTTTGCGATCACCAAAACCATGCCCGGCAGACGCGATTTGCGCCGCATCAATATGCTCCTCAACATGTTCATGAAGCTCGATGAGTCGCTGATCCCGCTGTTCGATATCGCCGACGCCAATGAATGCTCGCCCAACGCATTGCTGGCTGCCCGGGCGGCCCTTGTCGGACACCATCCGTTCCTCGCAAAAATCAAAGAATACAGCCGTTTTATCATCAATCTCATCCGCGAATTCCCGGCGTTTGAATCGCGCGAAAGCGATCGCACCGCCATTGAGCAGGAAATCTCACGCGTCCTCATGACCGATGAACCCATTGTGGAACACCCCTTCGAAACGACCCTGCTTAAAGAGATTCATCAGTCTACCAATCTCAGACCATCGGTCATACTCTGCGATATAGCCATCGCTTTTGCCGAACGTCAGGGGCAGTGCATAAAAGACAAAACCGAATTCCTGCTGGCTTCCCTCATCGTCAGCATGTTCTGGAACTCGATGCTGGAAAAGAGAATCAGTCGCCAGGTCGTTGAGGAGTCGGTCTATTATATATATATCACGGCACAACTGACCGCGTTTACGATTATCGATCGACATCACAATAAACATTGGCAGAAAATAACCAGCGGTCACACGCAGTACTTGGCGTCGAGTTTCACCAGCAATGTTTTTCAGATTCTCTTCAACCGCAAACCCAACGACCAGGAGCTGACCGAGTTGAAATATCTGCTGGGATTAACGGTCACCAACGGCCCGGGGACGCTGTCGGCCAAAGGCGCCAAAGAATCCGTGAGCGCACGCAATCATATTGCCACCGCCTTTGCCGGGTTTCTAACCAACACCGGTTATGCCCACGGCGGCAACGGTTTCGAAGCGGTCGAGTTTTTGCTGAAACAATTCAAAGATGCGAAAATTTCTGATCCGGGAGACGCGGGTCATGGAATTGACTTGAAGGAACTTGCGAGCCGAACGGCAAAAGAATACGCCGGCTACAAGCAGGAGATGAAGGAAAAAGGCGAACTCGACTATGCCCGCATCCCCTGTATCAACCACCCTGTTTTCAAAGGAAATGCCATTAATATTGATCCACGCGAGGACTTTGTTTATCGCGAATTGAGCGCGAAAAAGATTTATAATATCTTTCACGAATTCTACCATTCGCTGGTGCGAGAACTGCTCAATGAAGGCGTCACTCCCAACGTGTTCTGCGTCAACGTGGATGCCGTCCTTGCGGTCATTTCGCTCAAGTTCATCTGGAATGACTTGAAGACCGAAACAATGTCTCTCGCTCAGGCTCAAAAACTGGTGTTCAATCTGTTCATGATCGGCCGCACGGTCGGAAATATCGCCGAAATTGCGGATCATCGCGATCGCGGGATGGATATGGATTGCCGGACGCCTCAAAGTGAAGTGGAGTATCTGCTGTAATCATTCGCGACTCCGGTATCGCAACAGCAAAGCGTTAATTCTTTCAAATCGAGGAGATCCCCATGTGCCCTCGTCCCATGTTCATGGAAGAAAAACCCCTTGATCCCATCCGCGCGGCAAGAGGAAACACCCTGCGCGCCCATTCCTGGGAGACAGAGGGGGCATTACGAATGCTGGAAAACAATCTCGATCCGCAAGTCGCCCTCGATCCGAATCAACTGATCGTCTATGGCGGATCGGGTCGCGCCGCGCGCAATTGGCGCGACTATAACCGCATCGTCCAAGCCCTTTTATCCCTCCAAAATGACGAGACCCTGCTGATACAATCCGGCAAGGCTGTCGGCATCATCAAATCTCACCCCTATAGCCCACGCGTGCTCATCGCCAACAGCAACATCGTGCCCGCCTGGTCAACGGCGGAAAACTTTTCCCGCTATGACGAGCTGGGACTGGTGATGTATGGTCAAATGACTGCCGGTTCATGGATATACATCGGCACTCAGGGAATCCTCCAGGGTACATTTCAAACATTGGGATGCGTGGCCGAGCGTCATTTCAAGGGTTCATTACGGGGGAAACTCGTATTGACAGCCGGCATGGGGGGAATGAGCGGCGCGCAACCTCTCGCCGCCACCATGAATGACGGCATCATCCTCGATGTTGAGGTTCGGCCCGAACGCATCGAACGCAAAGTCAAAGAGGGATTTTGCGACCGCTCGACCTTTGATCTGGATGAAGCATTAAGCTGGATCGAGGCCGCAAAACGCGTCGGTCAGGCGCTGTCGATCGGCCTGGTCGGCAACGCGGCCGAAATTTTTCCGGAACTGGTACGACGCGGCCTGAC
>RPQV01000215.1 GCA_003818595.1 Calditrichota bacterium | reverse complement strand
CGATCCTCATGCGGTTTTTGGGAATGCCGGAGCAGCCGGCTTTTTTCACGAGTGGCAATGGGCAGCCAGTTATTCCAAATGGATTGCCGATGTCTATAATGCCTCCTTTATTTATGCCAGGAAGATCCCTACGCCATTCAGTTCCCAAACTCGATTTGGACTGGGAGTGCTGTATCAAGGAGTCCCAGAGTTTAATAACAACAGTGATAATCTTCCGCCTGCTTCTGCAGGTGATTTTCTACTCTCATTGAGCATTGGCCAGCCGATTCTGTTGAAAAATCAAACCCTGGCTTTGGGAGTGAATGCCAAATATCTCAATTCAACTCTGGCTCAATATTCTGCCCACTCTTTTGTTTTTGATGCGGGGATCATGGCAAAGACGACTGCATTTCGCGTTGGGAAAAAGTTGAACGCCGTCATCGGTGCCGGTTTTGGGATTTCGCAGATGGGGCAAGGATTGATTTTTGAAAACATGGCTACGCCATTACCCCTTTCCAGTAAATCCGGATTATCTTTATATCTGGGCACTCACGCCGGCATTCAGCTCATCTGTGAGGCCGATTTCATCACCACACGAGACGAAAAGTCATACTGGGCAGTCGGCAGCGAATTGCTCTTCCATCGTCTCATATCGATCAGCGCTGGATATGATTTTGGCAGTGATTTATTTAAAAAATTCACTGTTGGCGCAGGTATAAGACTAGATGATGTGGGAATGGCGATCGGCCAGGCATTTCCGTCTAAACATAACGCCTTTCGACTGGATGTTGCTTCCTTAGACGGTGGAGACGCTTTTGCACGAACTTATCGTGGTAGTGCTGCGCATTTCCCAACCGTTCCTGAATCTTTTACTTTTTTGGCTCCAGTGCATAATGACACAATCTACAGCAATGAAATTATTCTGCGTTGGAAACCTTCATTAGATTTTGATGTTTTTGATGCCGTAAAATATCATTTATTCGTTGACGATGACAGTGCCGGGATTTCGCATGTCATTGCATCTTATGATAATGATCCGGAATTGTTTTTGGCGCTGTTAAAAACACCAATGACTGTCAATAAGGAGATCGAACAGACTTTTACCGCTGTTGATAATCTTTCTGCTGGAAAGCACTTTTGGGCTGTAGCCGCAATAGATCGAGATAATCAAGTTCGTTTTGCACACGGGGAATTCGGAAAAATTTCCAGCTTTTATATTCCTTCTCCCGCGATAGAAATTAAAGATATTCAGTTTGTTCATCATCCAACGATATCAATGGAAGACAACCAGGGAATAATACGTGTTACCGTTGAAAATACCGGACAAAGAGCTTCATCTGATTTTCGACTGCGCTGGATAGATGGGATTGATCAATTAGATTTTAGCCTGGCTTCGCTGGCTGCGAATGATTTGAGCATCGGAGCTGCAGAGAAAAATATTGTCACTGAAACTATTCGTTCTTTAAAAGCAGGTGAATCTAAAACAGTCGACCTGACCTGGTCTTCCTCTCTTCAGGGGAAACACAAATTTCAATTTTATCTTGACATGGAGATAGAAAATCCAACCGATCTACCTGTTAAAGAAGAATATTTTTATACTATTCCCAAAGGTTCAACAACTGTTGAAGACAGCACATTTAATATTCAAAGCGATAAGAAGATTTTGGAAATCCCCTTTATTCCCAATATTTCTTTTCCGATATCAAGCGCTGAAATTTCAGTGTGCTATACTGATTCTTCAACACAAATGCCAACTTGTCGCATACTGGCAAAAAGATTAGTGCAGAATCCGCAATTGATCATTTCGCTTCAAGGATTTATTGATCCCAATTCAGGAGAAAATGATCTTTCTTTGGCGACACGGCGCACTGCCGCGGTACAGGCTCTATTGATCGAAAATGGTGTGGACAAAAGTCAAATCACGCTCCTTGATCCAATGGCTCTATCGAAAAGGAATTTTCCACCCAATACGACAGACCTCGAAAAGATTTTAGAAGAGCGACGACACGTATCAATTTCGACTGCCAAAGAGGATGCCTCACTGTTATTTGCCCCTGTGTTTCAGACAAATTCCGAGTTGAGCGGAGATGATATTTATTTCAGCACCAATATTCGATCTTCATTACCTGTCAAAGAGGCTGCAATCGTATGCGCCACTGACAAGGGAAAGAGCATCCAGTCATTGCCGAGTTTCGAAATGAAGAAAAGGTTATCCGGATTTTATTGGCGGATGAAACAAAGTGACTTGAACATGCTGCTGGGTCAAACAGCGTCCTATACGATTATGTTTACGGATTCTTTGGGAAGACAATTCAGTTCTAAAACTCTCATTGCCCATTTCCATGAAAATGAAAGAATTAATGAATATGTTCACACCATTTCCCTGCAGTTTGCCTCGACTGATCCGATCATGGCATTGAACGGACGTGAATTCAAGTTGTTGGTGGAAAAAATGTTGTCAGATCCGGAAATTCGTGTTCGAATTGAAGGTCATGCCTGTTCAATAGGGTCTGAACGGGTTAACCAGAATCTTTCGCAGCGTCGTGCTGAGCGTTTTACGACTGCTTTTATAAATCAGCTTGAACTGAGTGATAACAAAGAGCTTTCCAGGCTTGCACAGCGACTTGATGCACCGGTGGGTTGGGGAGAGTCACGTCCGTTGTCCATGAGTCAAAACAGCAATGAAAATGAGACATCCTTGGAAAGGATGGTGAATCGACGCATTGAAATCATATTTTATCGAAAAGGGGTCAGAACTTGATTTAAAGAGATTCTTCCGTTGATTTCCGTTTAGCTTTCAATAAATTGCTTAAATCGCTTGATTTTTATTGTCGATGATTATATATTTATCGATTTTAAGCTGTTTATTGGAGGAAAAATGGACGAACAGCAGTTGTTCACAATTATAGCGGAAGAATTGGGGCTCTCCTGGAATCAGATTAAAAATACCGTCGGTCTTCTCGACGAGGAGAATACTGTTCCGTTTATTGCCCGCTATCGGAAGGAAGTCACCGGAAGTTTAGATGAAGAGCAGATACGCGCTGTATGGGAACGCATCCGATATTTGAGAAATCTCGAAGAACGAAAGCAAACCGTTTTAAAATCAATAGAAGAGCAAGGAAAACTCACGGCGGAGTTGGAAGCACAGATCAGGGCTGCGACAAAACTTCAGGATGTCGAAGACCTTTATCTGCCGTATAAACCCAAAAGACGCACTCGTGCAACAATTGCCAGAGAAAAGGGTTTAGAACCGCTGGCTCAAATGATTATCAGCCAGGAACAAGATGAGAGAACTCTTGAGCAAGTCGTCGCATTGTTTATCGATGTTGAAAAAGGCGTTGAGACCATCGATGATGCGCTTTCAGGAGCCCGTGATATTGTTGCAGAAATGATATCGGACGACGCGCAAGTCCGAAAGGTTATTCGTGAACATAGTCAACAAAAGGGCGTCATTACTTCTGAAGCGCGCAATCCTGAAGATGTTGCTGAATATCAGATTTATGCCCAATTTGCTGAATCACTCAAAACAATCCCGGCTTACCGCATCTTGGCAATTAATAGAGGCGAAAGAGAAAATTATCTTCGAGTCACGGTTGACGTTCCCGTCGCGGACATGATTGCTGAAATTCAAAGAATTCATCCTTCGAATCCACAGAGTATTTTTGCTGATGAGTTAAAAACAGCGATTGACGATGCCTATCTTCGGCTGATTGCACCGGCGATTGAACGTGAATTGCGCAACATGATGTCCGAATCGGCTGACGAGCACGCCATTGCGATTTTTGCGCGAAATCTGCGGGCTTTGTTAATGACCCCGCCCCTTAAGGGACACAATATTCTTGGCATCGATCCCGGTTACCGTACCGGCTGCAAAGCGGCGGCGATCGATGCCACAGGGAAATATCTTGAAGGGGTTACGATATACCCCCACCCACCGCAGAATCAAATCACAGAGGCGAAGGAAACCATCAAACGACTGATTGAAAAGAATAATATTGCTGTTGTGAGTATTGGGAATGGCACAGCGAGTCGTGAGACAGAAAAAATGGTTGCAGAATTGATTGGAGAATTGGATCGATCGGTTTATTATACTCTTGTAAATGAAGCCGGGGCATCGGTTTATTCTGCATCTCCCATTGCAAAAAAGGAATTTCCAGAGTTGGAAGCTTCAATGCGCGGCAATATTTCCATTGCCAGGCGATTGTTGGATCCGCTTTCAGAGCTGGTCAAGATCGATCCTAAATCGATCGGCGTAGGTTTATATCAACATGATGTTAATCAAACCCGTTTGTCAGAGGCATTGGATCAGGTTGTTGAATCGGCGGTTAATCTTGTCGGTGTTGATTTAAATACTTCTTCGTCTTCGCTGCTTCAATATGTCGCGGGTGTGAATACCCGCGTGGCTGAAAACATTGTCAAATATCGAGAAGAGAACGGCAGCTTTACATCACGGGAAGAGCTGAAAAATATAAAAGGATTGGGGAGCAATGCTTTCACGCAGGCTGCGGGTTTTTTGCGCGTTCGCGAGAGCGAGAATTTTCTCGATTCAACAGCCGTTCATCCCGAATCATATAGTGCGGTTCTTAAATTGATGCAGACATTAGGCCTGTCATTGACACAGGTGACCGAGAACGGAAAATTACTCCGTCAACGGCTTGCGAAGGATAGTCGCTCATTAGACGAATTCGCATCTTTGATCGGATGCGGAAAGGAAACCCTGGTCGATATTGTGGACAGCCTTGAAAAGCCCAATCGAGATCCCCGCGATGAAATGCCGCCGATCATTTTGCGCAGCGATGTTTTGAGTATAGACGATTTAAAAGAGGGAATGGTGCTCAAGGGAACAGTACGTAATGTTGTCGATTTTGGTGCTTTTGTCGATATCGGCGTCAAACAGGATGGTCTGGTCCATTTGAGCAGGATGGCAAAGCGATATGTTAAAAATCCTTTGGATGTTGTCTCTGTCGGCGATATCGTGGAGGTGAAAGTGATCAGCATTGATAAAGAACGCGGGCGCATCGCTTTAAGTATGGTGTTAGATTAAATTCCAGGCCATTTGCGGTTGACGGTCATACAACCTTCATACTTTCCAGAGATCAGCACTCTGGCGAGAATAAATGCAGCGGATGTCGTTGTGTGGGCGAACACTTTCATATATAAAAAACATTCCGTCATTAACCGTGCAAGGATCAAAACATCTGCAGGTGCTCATTGGTTGACTGTTCCGGTCATAAGCACCGGTTTTCATCCGGCCACCATTGCGAATACGGCCATCGATTGGGCTCATTTTAGTCGTTTTTCACATCTCAAAGCATTGCATGTGAGCTATCAGAACTCTCCATATTATTTTTTTCTTCAGGATGAACTTGAAAATATTTTGAAAAAGGAATTCAGCTTCCTGCAGGATTATTGTGCATTATCCACGCAGTTTTTATGTCATAAAATGGGGATCAAATTCAATTCAATCAACGCGCAGTTGCTGCAAAATGTCGATGACCGAACTTGCAGGGTTGTGAAATGGCTTGAGGAAACAGACTGCATGGAATATCTTGCGGAAGAAAAAGAGGCGGAGCTCATTCATATCGATGAAATTGAGAAGAGAGGCTTTTCTGTTGTTTTATACAGGTTCAATTCGCCTGAATATCATCAGCTGTACGGTAAATTCATTCCTAATCTTTCAGGATTAGATCTGCTGTTTAATGAGGGTGAACAGAGCCGGTCATTGCTGTGCAAGTCTGTACTCCATCAAAGAGGAAACATCCATGGATGATTTTGATCTTTTACTTGCCCAACTGAATTCCTATCGAGAAGAAATCATTGAAATCCAACGCTGTCTAGTGGCTATTCCCGCTCTTGCGCCGGAATCTGGAGGGCAAGGTGAGGATTTAAAAGCGTCCTATATCGAGCAATTATTAAGAGAAGTGGGAGTTGATGAGCTGACTCGTTATGATGCCCCGGACGAACGGGTAATGAGCGGAAAGCGTCCCAATCTTGTCGCTAAGATTTACGGCAAGCAACGGAATAAAACGGTGTGGGTGATTACGCACATGGACGTAGTTCCAGCCGGCGATTTGAGCAAATGGGATGCTCAGCCATTTCAATTGCAGGTAAAAGATGATATGCTCGTTGGCCGCGGAACCGAGGATAACCATCAGGGACTTGTGAGCGCCTTGATAGCCATCAAGGCATTGCGGGAAATGAGAATCGAGCCGGAATTCACGATCGGTTTGCTTATCGTTGCGGATGAGGAAACAGGAAGTGAATACGGTTTGGAATTTATCATGCGAACAGGCAAGGATTTGTTCAGGCAAGAAGATTGGTTTCTGATTCCAGATGCCGGTGATCCTCATG
>RPQV01000214.1 GCA_003818595.1 Calditrichota bacterium | reverse complement strand
CTGCCGGACGAGAAACGGTTTCGTGCCGAAATGGGTGGAACGGCAGTACTTCATCTATTGAAAAAGATCGATATTGATGCATTGTCAAAAGATCTCCGCTACGCCGTAGAGAATGAAACATCGATTCAGCGCCGTACGGAAGCGCTCAAGCGGTTGAAGGTGGTCGAGGCATTTCGTCGAGCCAACAATCGCCAGGAAAATCGACCGGAATGGATGGTCATGACCGTGGTGCCGGTGATTCCCCCTGAGCTGCGGCCTTTGGTTCCCTTGGAAGGCGGACGATTCGCCACTTCAGATCTGAACGATTTATATCGTCGAGTGATCATTCGTAATAATCGCTTGAAAAAACTGCTGGAGATCCGCGCGCCTGAGGTCATTCTGCGCAATGAAAAGCGTATGCTGCAGGAAGCCGTGGATTCTCTTTTCGATAACGGCCGTAAGACTTCTGCCGTGCGAAGCGACGGTAATCGCGCACTCAAGAGTTTGTCCGACATGCTGCGGGGAAAACAGGGACGTTTCCGTCAGAATCTTCTTGGAAAACGTATCGATTATTCGGGACGTTCTGTGATTGTGGTGGGTCCTGAACTCAAACTGCATCAGGCCGGTCTGCCCAAGGATATGGCCCTCGAATTATTTAAACCATTTGTCATTCGCAAATTGGTTGAAAGAGGTCTGGCAAAGACCGTTAAAAGCGCCAAGAAACAGGTGGAACGCCGCGGACCGGAGGTATGGGATATTCTCGAGGAGATCATTGATGATCATCCCATCATGTTGAACCGAGCGCCGACGCTTCATCGCCTCGGAATTCAGGCATTCCAACCGGTTTTGGTCGAAGGTAAAGCCATTCATTTGCATCCTTTGGTTTGTGCTGCGTTCAACGCCGATTTTGACGGCGACCAGATGGCGGTTCATGTGCCGCTCTCATTTTACGCCCAAATCGAAACCAAAATATTGATGCTTTCGAGCCATAATTTATTATCCCCCGCTCACGGACGCCCCTTGGCTATCCCGAGCCAGGATATTGTCCTTGGGATCTATTATCTGACGAAAAAACGCACCGGCGTCAAGGGCGAAAATATGGCGTTTGTGTCGACCGAAGAAGTTCTTCTTGCCTATCAGGAAGGACGCGTCGCTCTTCACGCTCCAATTCGATTTCGCTTCCGCAGTGAAACGATCGAAACAACCGTCGGCAGGGTCATTTTAAACGATGTTTTGCCTGAAGAACTGCGATTCGTCAACAGTCTGCTGACTAAAAAAGGTACAGAGGCTTTGGTCTCCCGTGCCTATCATGCCATCGGCAATTTTCGCACGGCAAAAATGCTGGACGATCTGAAAGAACTTGGTTTTACATATGCCATGAAATCGGGCGCCAGTATCGGCATTTATGATGTCATTGTACCGAATGAAAAACAGCAATTGATAGAAGGCGCATTCAAGGCAGTGGATACGATTCAGAAACGGTATGAACGCGGTATCATCACTGACGGCGAGCGATACAATCAAATCATCGACATTTGGACGCATACGACCAGTAATGTCGCTGAAAAAATGTTCGAGACTTTGTCGAAAGATCGGCAGGGTTTCAATCCGATTTACATGATGGCCGATTCCGGCGCTCGTGGATCCAAAGAGCAAATTCGTCAGCTGGCCGGTATGCGGGGACTGATGGCCAAACCCCAGAAGAAGATGACCGGATCGATGGGAGAAATTATCGAAAGCCCCATCACCGCCAACTTTCGCGAGGGGCTCTCCATGCTCGAGTATTTTATTTCGACACACGGAGCCCGTAAAGGTTTGGCAGATACAGCCTTGAAAACAGCTGATGCAGGCTATTTAACTCGACGATTGGTCGACGTAGCCCAGGATGTCATCATCACCGAAGTTGACTGCGGCACCATTTTAGGTCTGCGCGTTGGTGATTTGAAGGAAGGCGAAGAAATTATCGAATCCATGCAGGATCGAATCGCCGGACGGGTTGCGGCAGAAGAAGTTTTTCATCCGGAAACCGGTGACATCATCATCGAATCAGGACAGATGATTAACGAGGATGTCGCCGATCAAATCGCGGATGCGGGCATTGAAAATGTGATGATTCGATCGGTCTTAACGTGTGAATCTCCACGTGGTGTGTGCGCACTCTGCTATGGTCGAAACCTTGCTTCCGGTAAAGTGGTCAACATTGGCGAAACAGTCGGCGTGATGGCGGCTCAGTCCATCGGCGAGCCGGGCACTCAGCTGACTTTACGAACATTCCATATCGGAGGTACTGCTTCACGTATTGCGGCGCAGTCACAAGTCATTGCGAAGCAGGAAGGGAGAGTGGAGTGGGACAATCTCAAGATCGTTGATCGTGCCGAAGGAGAAATCATTACCTTGGGGCGAAACGGTCGTATCCGAATTGTTGACGAAGACAATCGTATTGTTGAGCGGTTGACCGTTCCTTATGCGGCGACCATTCTGGTCCGCGACGGCGTTCGAGTGCACAAGGGTGAAATCATTTTCCGTTGGGATCCTTACGCTGCGGCCATCATTTCGACTCACTCAGGGAGCGCCAAATTTGTCGACATCATTGAAGGCATCACCTTCCGCGAAGAGCTTGATGAAACGACAGGCCTGAAACAAAGGGTGATCACTGAAACCCGCAGTCGGAATCTCAATCCGACGGTGGTCATTGTCGACGATGGCGGCGAAGCGCTGACGTCATTCATTTTGCCGGTCGGATCGTTCCTGCAGGTTCATGAGGGCGAGAGTGTTGCCGCGGGTGATGCCCTGGTAAAGATTCCGCGCGAAATTGCTAAAACTCGCGACATCACCGGAGGTCTGCCGCGTGTTGCCGAATTATTCGAGGCTCGACGACCGAAAGATCCGGCAGTGGTGAGTGAAATCGACGGTATTGTGCGATTCGGTGAAATGAAGCGCGGCGTGAGAAAGATCATCATCACTTCGGATGATGGGCATGAGGAAAAGATATACCTCATTCCCTACGGGAAGCATATCCTGGTGCATGATGGCGATTTCGTACATGCCGGCGAGAAACTTTCCGAAGGATCAATCGCACCGCACGATATTTTGGCTATCATGGGCGCCAATAAAGTGCAGGAATACCTGGTGAACGAAATCCAGGAAGTCTACAGACTGCAAGGCGTGCGCATCAATGATAAACACATCGAAGTGATTGTGCGACAGATGCTGCAGAAGGTCAAAATCGAGGACCCGGGTGATACGTCCTATCTGCCTGGCGATCAGGTTGATCGTTTGCGGTTTTTAAGGGAAAATGAGGAAACTCGGCGATTCGTGGTTGTCACGGAGCCCGGCGATTCGAAATTCACGAGCAACGAATTGGTGCTTAATGAAGAGTTTCGTAAAGCGGTTGCCGGATTAGAGGAAAAAGGCAAACAGGTTCCGCAATCCAGACCGGCTTCACCGGCGACTTTTCAGCCGCTCTTGCTGGGTATCACGAAAGCTTCGTTGACGACAGAGAGCTTCTTGTCGGCTGCATCATTCCAAGAGACAACGCGCGTTCTGACCGATGCTTCGGTCGAGGGTAAAGTGGATCATCTGTATGGTCTCAAGGAAAATGTGATCATGGGTCATATGATTCCTGCTGGAACGGGAATCCGCAAGTTCAACAGTTTGCGCGTTACGGGACCTGATTTGTATGAGGATGCAGACTTGCAGGATTCCATCATCACCACATCGTATGAGCGAACTGAAATCGACGAAGAAGAAACTGATTTTTTTGATGAATAATTGAATAATTGTAAAAAGAGCTTGCATTTATTAATTCTTTTTAATAAATTAACCGGCTAGTTAAGTATTCAGGAGGAATTGTGCCCACATTAAGTCAATTGGTAAAACATGGGCGAAAAAGAATTGCCAAAAAAGGTACAGCGCCGGCTTTGCAACAATCTCCGCAGAAGCGGGGAGTGTGCACTCGCGTATACACTACAACACCTAAAAAGCCGAATTCCGCTTTGCGTAAAGTCGCCCGCGTACGTCTGACCAATGGATTCGAAGTCACTGCTTATATTCCTGGAGAGGGGCACAATCTTCAGGAACATTCAATTGTCCTGATTCGTGGCGGACGCGTCAAAGATCTGCCAGGCGTTCGGTACCATATCATTCGTGGGGTATTGGATACCGGAGGGGTGCAGGATCGGAAAAAAAGCCGCTCCAAATATGGATCAAAACTTAAAAAGTAATTACCCGTGGACTATTTGCTAGAATAATCAATGTCAAGAAGAAAACGACCAACAAAACGACTGGTATTGCCGGATCCGAAATTCAAGAGTATTCTGGTAACTAAATTCATCAATGGTTTGTTACGTGATGGAAAACGCAGCGTAGCTGAACAAATCCTGTACGATGCCATTGATATCGCCAATCAAAAAACCAGTACTGAAGGGATTTCGGTTTTTCAGAAAGCCATAGAGAATGTCAAGCCCGTATTGGAAGTAAGATCCCGTCGAGTCGGCGGAGCCACATATCAGGTTCCTGTTGAGATTCGACACGATCGGCAGCAGGCGCTCGCAATACGCTGGATTATCCAGTATGCTAAAGCGCGTGCTGATAAAACCATGGCCGAGAAATTAGCCAATGAGTTTTTAGCTGCTTCCAAAAATGAAGGTTCTTCCATTAAAAAGCGTGAGGACACTCACAAAATGGCCGAGGCCAACAAAGCCTTCGCCCATTTTAAATGGTGATCACCTATTTGCCGGTCTTGCAGTCCAACTCCATTCCATAAGATGCCTTTGGCTGGCTTGGAAAGTAGTTGTGAGACACTGGCGCGATACACGAACTGATTTGCTTAAACCACCTGTTTATACAAATTAGCGTGCAGCGTCGAGCGTCTTTTGCTGTACGACTGATAGGGTAACAAGTGGTTTTTTTATGTCAAAAAATCGGTCAATGGAAATTATCCGCAATATCGGCATCATGGCTCATATTGATGCCGGTAAAACCACCACAACTGAGCGGATTCTATTTTACACCGGCAAGGTGCATAGAATGGGCGAGGTTGATGATGGGGCGGCAACCATGGACTGGATGGCGCAGGAGAAGGAGAGAGGAATCACCATCACATCAGCAGCAATCTCCTGCATGTGGAAAGGTTTTCAAATTAATATTATCGACACTCCCGGTCATGTTGATTTTACCGCGGAAGTCGAACGTTCTTTGAGAGTATTAGACGGCGCAGTTGCGATTTTCTGCGCTGTCGGCGGAGTGGAACCGCAATCTGAAACTGTCTGGCATCAGGCCGATAAGTATCATATCCCACGTATCGCATTTATCAATAAGATGGATCGTATGGGTGCTGATTTTGACAACGCCGTTCAGATGATGAAGGAACGGCTGCACACCAAACCGTTGATCATCGAATTGCCGGTCGGAAGCGAAGATAGTTTTGCGGGCATCATTGATCTCATCGACATGAAAATGATCAAATACGATGATGATTCGCTCGGTTCTGTATGGTCTGAATTAGAGATTCCGGCAGGTATGGTGGCCAAAGCAGATGCAGCGCGAAAAGATTTGCTCGAAGCATTATCCGATTATGACGACGATCTGCTTGAGACTTATCTTTCCGGTGATGCGACGGATAGTGACCTCATCCATCGCGCAGTGAGAAAAGCGACCCTCAGCACAACAGCTGTTCCGGTTCTTTGCGGAGCTGCAGTGCGCAACAAAGGCGTACAGAAATTATTGGATGCCATTACAGATTATCTCCCCAGTCCCTTAGATGTTCCGGCGATTGAAGGAGAAAATCCTTACACCAATAAAAGAGAAAAGCGATTCGCTGCCATAACCGATCCTTTTGCCGCACTGGCTTTCAAGATTCAAACAGATCCCTATGTCGGCCGATTAACCTTTTGTCGGGTCTACTCGGGTGAGATCGAATCAGGAATGACAGTGTTAAACCCGGCCACGCAGAAAAAAGAACGGTTAGCCAGACTTTTACTGATGTCTGCCAATAAGCAGCAGGATATTACCAAGGCGTCTGCCGGAGATATTATCGCGGTTGTTGGTTTGCGCGATACCAAGACAGGCCACACGCTTTGCGATCCCAAGCATCCCATTCTCCTCGAAGAGGTCGTCTTTCCGATTCCGGTCATTGTCGTTGCCATCGAACCCAAATCAAAGGCCGACGAGGAAAAGCTCATCAATTCTTTGAATGCATTGGCCTTTGAGGATCCGACTTTTCAGTTTAACACGGATCCGGAGACTGGGCAAATGCTGATATCGGGAATGGGAGAATTGCATCTGGAGATCATCGTAGATCGATTGTTGCGCGAATTCAGAGTGCAGGCCAACGTCGGGCGCCAAATGGTTGCTTATCGGGAAACCGTCACAGAAAAGGTGCGCAGTGAGATTACCTTCGAAAGG
>RPQV01000213.1 GCA_003818595.1 Calditrichota bacterium | reverse complement strand
TGCGTCGCCATGAGTGCTTCGCAGATTTGCATCGCATAATCGACGATTATTTCAACAGGTAATTGGATATTGTCCACAGCCAGTTTTTTGAGCGTTTTCCCCTCAATATATTCCATGACAATAAATTGTTCATCCTCATGTTCTTTGAGATCGTAAATTGTGCAGACATTCGGATGGTTGATGGCGGAAGCGGCGCGCGCTTCGCGGAGGAATCTGATTCTGTCGGCCCCGTCGGTTGCCAGGTCTTCGGGCAGAAATTTAAGCGCCACGGTGCGCTCCAGCCTGGTGTCGTACGCTTTGTAAACAACGCCCATGCCGCCATGGCCGATTTTTTCGAGGATGTTGTAGTGCTGGATTGTCGTGCCGATCATGGCGTCATTATCAGAAATTAAAATTTTGCCTGTTGGATTTTAACTATTTGTCATTGCCACACACGAAGACTATAAAACTCAAAGAAAAAGCCGGGCGTGAAACATGCAAATATCAAGGTCCCAACACATTTCTGAATAGCAAGACAGGTCTAGTTGAATCCGTCTTTGTAGCTTGGTGTCTTTAGGTGTATGGCATTCCAGACAATGAATTTTTACCAGCGTTATGAAAAATAACCTAAAAAGAGATGAAAAGATTCCTGTCCCGATAATCATGACAAGAAAAAAGCTCTAAACTTTTTCTTTTTCAAATCTTGACCTTTCGGCGTCACAAGGCGTTAAGTATTTAAAAAGAATCAACCGTAATATACAATTCACGATTTCTGCATCAAAGAGAAAAATCAGCACTGTTTTTTGAAAAAATTATAATATTTCACTCGATTTCCGTATATTGCGCTCCTTAAAGATGATAACGACGGGAAATCACGTCGACTCCATTTCACGCCAAATACTTTGCCCACCAGATTTCGCTGCATCACACCGCCGGTTCGCTGCAACAGTTGACTCATTCGCTGTTTGACGCCTGCATCGATTTGAATCCGCACCAGATCGAGGCGGCCTTGTTTGCTGTCCAATCGCCGTTGTCTCAGGGCGCTCTTCTCGCCGATAAAGTCGGTCTGGGCAAAACCATTGAAGCCGGCCTGCTGTTGACCCAGTAGTGGGCGGAGTCGTTGCTCGATTTTTTTATCGCCGATGACGCTATCGAAGACGAATATCTGGAAGAATTTGTCGAGGAGATTGAACCGAACCGCGGCGCACCCTGGAGCATCTGGCAGTACGCTTGGCCCAAAATGGCTATGGCGATCGATCTGGAGGCCGGAGAAAGTGGATTGGTTTACTCAACATAAAAATATGTTGACTTTTCCTTTTCCTCATTATATATTTAGAAGCTTGATCATAACCGATTTCTGCAAATTTACGCCTTGTTTTTTCGCGTTTCCAATACAATATAGTTCGCCTCAATAGAGTTTTCCCGTATCAGCCTGGCTGTAGGTCTGCAGAAATGATTGAACCAATTCATCGATTGATTTTCGACAGACCGCTGACAGCCCGAGGCGCAGCGGTTTTTTTATGGCTCTGCGGCAGTCCCAGCAACTTTTTTGACATATAGACTTTGGAGCAACGTTATGCCTTTATCCACTGCTGTACCGAAATCGGGTGCTGACACCCTGAGGAACCGTATTGGGGAGTATGTGGGTTACGAAAATGCATCCCTGCGCAAATCAAGCGATGCCGCCATCCGCCGCCACCTGATCACCAGTATCAAGGATGTCCTTCAACAACTCGAATCACCCTACCAGGCTGCCGACACCGAAGACCAGGAACGACTGGACTCTCTGCTGAAAAGCACCAAGCGAAAATTAAATACCATCTGCCAAAGCCTCAACCACCCCACTTATCAGCAGGTCAGTTTTTTCAGCGGCAAACGTTTATCCGACCGGGAGATTTCCCGCATCTATAACCTGGAACAGGAGATGATCGAGGAGATCGATCACGTTCAGACAGAAGTCGCGGGCATGGGCAAAGAAAAACTCGAACGTGAAATATTTGAAGATCATTTTCTCCATATCAGCAATTTCCTCGACAATGTCAATCAATCATTGTTTGAGCGCGAAGCGCTCATTCTGGGCGACGTTTAAGGACAGGAGAAAACGGTGAAATTTTATACTCAATATTTGTGGTTCAACACCGAACGCCATCGAGAATATATTCACATCAGCGATAAAATCGAGGAAATCGTCGACAAAAGCGGCATTAGTGAAGGTATGGTCCTGATCTCCGCCATGCACATCACCGCCGCCATTTACGTGAATGACGCGGAATCCGGCCTCATTCAGGATATCGACGAATGGCTGCAAAAACTGGCACCCGAAGGAGCGGACTACCGCCACCATCGAACAGGCGAGGTCAACGGCGACGCTCATCTGAAAAGCCTGTTGATGCATCATCAGGTTATTCTGCCGATAACCAACGGGAAATTGGATTTGGGACCTTGGCAGGCTATCTATTACGCAGAATTCGATGGACAACGCCGCAAACGCGTCGTGGTCAAGGTGATGGGGGAATAATTCAGACCAGCTGCCGATCGTCAATCGCAAGCTGACTCATTTTACGATACAAAGTGGCTTCGCCAATCCCCAGAGATCGCGCGGTTTTGCCGCGATGATATCCGCATTTAGCCAACTCGGCCAAAATATATCCGCGTTCAAATTCCTCGACAGCCTGTTTCAAAGCGAGACCGGCAGGCGGCGTGACCCCTTTGACAACCGCAACTGAATCCATCGGCATGTTATCAGCCGACAATTCATTCCCGACGCTGAAAATCATCGATCGTTCGATATAATTCTCCAGTTCGCGCACTTCGCCTTTCCAATCGCGTCCGATCAACGCCTGCATCAGGCCGGGATTGACGGTCGTTATCGATTTGTTCATTTGCCGGTTGTATTTTTTGATGAAATGGTGCACCAAAAGGGGAATGTCCTCGCGACGCTCTTTCAAAGAGGGCAGCTTGATCTCAATGACATTCAACCGATAAAACAAATCGTCGCGGAAAAGACCCTCGGCGATTCTCTTTTCCAGATCCACATTGGTGGCGGCAATGATTCGAACGTGAACCTGAATCGGCCGGGTGCTGCCCACCGGCAGAATCTCCTGCGTTTCAATGGCGCGCAACATTTTGGTCTGCGCGGCCAATGACATTTCCCCAATCTCGTCCAGAAACAGCGTGCCGCGATGCGCTGCCTGGAACAGTCCGTCTTTATCAGCGACCGCGCCGGTGAACGACCCCTTTTTATGCCCAAAAAGCTCACTTTCAATCAACGTTTCCGTAATGGCGCCGCAATTGACGGCTACAAAACGCCCGGTTCGATGGGGACTGTTATAGTGCAGCGCGCGCGCAACCAATTCTTTGCCCGATCCGCTGTTGCCGGTGATCAGCACGTTGCTTTCGCTGTCTGAAACCTTTTTAATCGTCGCAAATACCTTCTGAATGGCCGGACTCTCTCCGATAAAATTGGAAAAATCGTACTGTGAATTGAGTTCCTGGCGCAGAATCTGATTCTCATGCACCAATTCCTTGTGCTCGATGAGTTTCTGTACCTTGATGGCCAAATCCTCAAAATTGAGCGGCTTGAGCAGATAATCATACGCCCCCTTGCGCAGCGCTTCAATGGCCGTCTGCACCGAAGCATAAGCGGTAATGAATATAAATGAAGCGCGGGTGGGCAACTGGTTGGCGGCCGCTAAAAAATCCAAACCGTTCATCACCGGCATTTCAATATCCTTGATGACGACGTCAAATTCCTGACTTTTCAGCTTTTCTAAACCCTTTTTGCCGTTGACCGCCTGGGTGCATTCAAATCCTCGGGCATCGAGAATCGTTGCCAGACTTTCGCGGGTGATGTCGTCATCATCGACGATTAAAATTTGAATAGCCATATGCGCCCTATTTCAAATGGATGGGTAATGATAACGTGAATGTGGTTCCCGAGCCTTCTATGCTTTCCACCTTGATGTCGCCGGAAAAGCTGGTGATGATGTTATAGCTGACCCAAAGCCCGAGTCCTGTCCCCTTGCCGTCTTTTTTGGTGGTGAAGAAAGGCTCGAAAATGTGACTGATATCGCGCTTGGCGATACCGCTGCCGTTATCGGTGATAGAAGCACAAACCAGGCGGGAGTTGCTCCATGTTTTGATCAGCAACCGCCCATCTTTATGACCTTCCATGGCGTCGGCGGCATTCAGACAGATGTTGATGAAAACCTGAAGGATCTGATCAAAACTCGCCCGCACCAGAGGTATGGACGGTTCGAGCTCGACGATGATTTCTTGGTGCTTGAGACGCTTGTCATATTTCAGAATGCGCACGACGTGTTCGATGACGTTGTTCAGATAAATATCTTCCACTTTTTCGGTCAAAGGCCGGGAAAAATCGACCAACGTGCGCACCGTGCGCGAAATACGATCGATGGATTGCTGTATCAGGGATAATTTATCTTTGAATTCTTGATTTTCCACCTTCATCTGCAGGATTTGCGCGAGAGAGGAAATGCTGGTCAGCGGCGTACCCACCTCATGGGCAATCCCTGCGGCAAGCGTTCCGACCGCCGAAAGCTTTTCCGATTGAATGACCTGCTGCCGCAACTGCTCCTGCTGGGTAATGTCGCGCAGAATCACACTGCTGCCGATAAAATCATTGCGCTTGTTGCGCAGCACGGTGCGGGTGATTTCAACCAAAACATTGCGTCCATCGCGCGCGAGCATGCGCATCCGTTGATTGCGCACGAACCCTTTGTCGATGACCATTTGATCCATCTGCCCCATTTCATCGAGCGAATGCTGAGTATTATGCAGCAGCAACGAGAGGTCTTTGCCGAAAACCTCCTCCTCACTATATCCGAAAAGATGCTCAGCCGCCAGATTCCACATGATAATGCGGTGATTTTCATTGAGCAGAATGATGGCGTCCGCCGCATCATTGAGGATGTTTTCAAAATACTGCTCGTAGCGATAGAGTTGCGTCTCCTGACTTTTTTGCTGCGTCACATCATGAATGAGAATGCTGCAACCGACGGGGAGGCCGCGCGCGTCAAACAAAGCCGCGATCAGAATATTAAATATAAATTTTTCCTTGTTGATGCGCATTTTTATGTCCGTCAGCTCTTTTCCTTCACCATTCTGCAGCGCGCTGAGGATGGCGGATTCCAACAGAGTCTGATGGCGCCATTCGGGATTGTGTTCGAACAGGTTTCGACCGACAACCTTGTTCGCCTTGAGATTGTGTATCTTTTCAACACCCCGACTCCAATAGATGATCGTCGCGTCGCGATCGAGAACAAAAAAACCGACGCCGGCGAATTCGAGCGCATTCAAATTGGTGATGCAGGAGGAGGAAAACTGTTCCGGCAGCATGAGCGGCTGGTTCGTCACATGATATTGCTCGAAAACGGCGACGACCAGCGGATTATACAGATCATTGAGAAAACCAAAAACCTCGAGGCTGTTGAGCGCGGATTCACCCTGTTCCGTCATCTTGGCCAACAGAATATACCGATTCAGCAAAAATGAATTGATCAGGATCGTCGCCCCTTCAGAGGCGGCGGGAAAATAATCATTCAAAATCTGATGGATATGACGCATGGCAGCCTGCAGCTTTTGATCCAACAGATAGATATAGAGCGCCGTCATCATTTCCTGCATGAACGATTTTAGCGTCTCTTCACTCCATTCAGGAACGAGTTTCGCGATTCGTTCCTGCCAATCGCGGGAGATATCGTCGCTGCGTTCCAGCAATATGTTACGTAACTTTTCTTTCAAGTCGGTTCTCGGATATATTACAACACCATTCTTTGGCAAAGCACGGTATCCTGCGCAAAGTTTTCATCATCGGTTTTCAAATAATCCGTGGTGTAATGCAGCCCGCGACTCTCTTTGCGCAACAAGGCGGACTGTATGATCAATTGCGCCACAGTGACGAGATTTCTGAGATCAATCAACGGATCAGTAATGGTGGTACGACGATAAAAATTCTCGATTTCCTGGCGTATGAGCCGTACGCGACTGAGCGCCCGTTCCAATCGCAAGGTTGAACGGACGATGCCGACGTAATCCCACATCAGATTTTTTATTTCATGCAGGTCGTGAGCAATCAGCACCCACTCTTCGCTGTTGAATGTTCCAATATCATCCCAATAGGGAATCGGCGGAAAATCGGTCTGATGGGATTTTTTAAATTCCGCCGCCGACTCGGCGCAAAGTTCGGCAAAAACCAACGCTTCGAGCAGTGAATTGGAGGCCAGCCGATTGGCGCCATGCACGCCGGTGCAGGTCACTTCGCCGCACGCATAAAGACCGGAGATTTCGGTCTGACCTTTCAAATCCGTTTTCACCCCGCCGCAGGAATAATGAGCGGCCGGGACGACAGGGATGGGTTCGGACGTCATCTCGATTTTAAATTGCCGGCACTTTTCAAAAATGAGCG
>RPQV01000212.1 GCA_003818595.1 Calditrichota bacterium | reverse complement strand
GACGCGATCATCTGCGACTGTCGTGCGCGCTATGACTTTGCTTCTCGCCCATTCCTGCCCTTCATGAATCATCACAGCGCCCTGACTGACGAATAGAAAAAGTGCCGCTAGTTTATTCAGCCTGAGTTGCTGATCGGTAAGGACGGCATTGGCATCGACATCATTGACGAATTCACTGTTGCCCAAACCGATGCGAATAAAATCGCCCATTGTGTGGTCATCATGAGATTCGAGATAATTGACCGAATGCTCCCTTTTGACGAACAATCCGCCATTCTTGGCCAAAGTTCCGGAAAGGTAGTTCTGCATGGTGTTGATGGAATTTTGCCCCTGCCATTTGGCGAAAATAAATCCGTGACCATTGAAAGGATTTTGACCTTTGACCCCGTTGCGGATCTGGTCGTTCCATGATGCCCAGCCATGCTGCGAGAATTCGGCAGGGGCATATCCTCCGCCTCCCCAAGGTTCTGCGATGATGATGGCCTGTGGATTCAGAGCACGCGCCTCACGCAGAATGGCATCGCAGGTCTCCCAATCAATCATCGCGGCCAAATCGAAACGGAATCCATCGATATGATACTCCTGCATCCAAAACTTGACACTGTCGATGATGAGCCGACGCACCATTGCGCGTTCGGTTTTCAGATCATTGCCGCAACCGCTTGCCGCGCAAAAGGTGTTGTCCGGATTGAGCCGAAAATAATAAAATTTATCCAACAGCTTGAAACAGTTTTGATCATATTGGGATACGTGATTATAGACGACATCCATGATCACCGCGATGCCTTCTCGATGCAGCGCCTTGACCACTTGTTTGAACTCATTGACCTGACGGCCGTCGGCGCCACTGATTTTGTCTGGAGACAAGGTTTGACCGGTTGCATAGTAGGATTCGGGAGCAAAGAAATAAGAGGTCATGTATCCCCAATGATTGCGCGCATAGGGATTCCATGTGTTGGTCACATCACCAACAGGTTCTCCAAACGGTATTTCGATATTGCCGAAATCCTGGAGGGGCAAAAATTCAACTGCGTTGACGCCGAGCTTCTTGAGATATTCCAATCCGCCGCGAATTCCCGACTGTAGGAAGCCCGAGTATGATCCGGCGATTTCCGCAGACGCTCCGGCGCTGGGATGCGCGGTCAAGTCACGAATGTGACACTCATAAATAATTAAATCATCCAATGGCCGGCGGATCCAATCATCCCCTTCCCAATCAAATGTCGAAGGTTCCAGAATCAGAGTTTTTGCCTGATGCAGATAGGTATTTTCCGTAGCCACCGCTTGGGAGTAAGGATCGGCGATTAATTTATCGGGATCAAACATCTCACCATCCCCTATCGGCCCGAAAATGCGATAAGCATAGTATTTTCCGAAATAGTGTCCGGGCAATGCCGCTTCCCAAACGCCGTTTTGATCTCGCCGGAGCTCGAACTGATCACACTGATCTGTTTCTGCGTTTTCAAATAAACACAAGGTGATGCCGAGTGCCCGAGGCGAAAAGATACGAAAAATAGTCGAGTCGGGAGAGGTTGTGCATCCTAATACTTTGTCGGAAGTCAAACGATCCAATAAATCATCTTTACTGATCGGGAAGAGGTGATTTTTAAAAGAAAGTTTATAAGTCTGGGTGAGAATGAGCGGATCCGTCCGCAGGAACAGGGAAGAGTCCGCGCTTCCAAGGGATTGAATAGCCAAATCGGGCACTATTTTGAACTCATCAAGCGTCGCCATGGCAAAACGGGGGGTCATTTTAATTTGGATGGTATTGAGATCATGGATTTTTACCAGATCGCCGCTATTTTTGCTCATATACTTCCCAGTGCAGTTCGTCCACAGAATTAACAGCGCCCAAACAGCCGTCATGAATCTCAGCGATAAAAAACTCATATTCTATCCTTCATCTGTTCAAGCATTTATGATCATTTATTCGTTGTAAAGATAATGTCCGCCTGATTGGCTATAAATCATGCCCGATAATGACTCGGGTCAAGCATCTCTCTTGAAATTTTATTTTACACCACTGAAAACAATCAGATTCAAAAACCGCCAGGGTGTTTCGATGTGTCGAAATCCCGCAACGTGCATCCATTCCATCATTTCATCAACGCTCACAACATGATGCGGCTGCCGTAAAATGGTCGACGAACTCAGAAGATCAATTTGTTCGGTGGTGATGTGGCCATCAGCCAATGCTGTTTGAATGAAATTGATTTCCAAATCGTGAAAAATGCGATTGATTTTATTATCCTCAGCCCGATAAAATTCGCAGGAAACCCATCTTCCTCCGGGTTCCAGGAGCCCATGACATTCGCGCACAACCTCTTTTCGCCGCTGCGGAGTGAGGTAATCAAGAGTGAAGGAAGAGACCACAGCATTCAACTGGGCGATATCATTCATCCAAACATCGCTGTTCAGGTCGCGGTGGAAAAGTACGAGTCGATCTGCAATGCCGGATCGTTTTTCCCGCATTCGTCGGAGGATGCTTTCCTCGCGGTCAATGGTGAAAATCGTGCTTTGGGGAAAAGAATCGATAATCCGCTGCGCAAGATCGCCAAATCCGCATCCAAGGTCAACGATGCGAAGCTCGCTTTTGCTGTTGCCGTCAATAAGGGAACTCATGATATCATGAACTTCGCGATATTTGGGAATAATAAATGGGTACAGTTCTTCTAAAAGGCTTAGTTCTTCCACAACCTTTTTCGCCTCTATTTTAATTCAAAGTTGATCTTTCTTATCAGGGAATCCTGCACTCCGGGAACCAGAGCAGATACCTGCAATTCGTAGATACCGGGGATATTTTTCCGCAAGTCAAGCGCAATAAATTCCGCAGATTGCGGCTCGCTCGAGGCGCGCTCGATACGATTCGAGGTGGTCGGCTGAGGATTGCGGAAAATGCGTCCAATGATTTCCACGATGTTATTCTGACGCTCCTCCAACTGCTTGACGGTATACTCCACTTGAAACGACGACGCCTTTTCGCTGCTTATGGGTAAATTATACAATTCAAAATAAACGTGAACAGGCTGTTTGCGCAAATATTTCTTTCCGGGATTAGGTTTGATATTCAACATACCTCGGTTAAAATTAGCGTCGCCGTTCGCCGACGTGATTGCTGCCGCCAATACCAGTCCGCTCATTTTTGTATTTAAACCGGAATAATCGGACATATTGAATTTAAATTTGTAGCCGCCGACGCTTTCATCACCAGGGGTCCGCACATCAATGGCAAATTGATAGCGCCCTGAGGCCCCGACATAGGAAAATTGATCCGGCCAATAACCGTGCTTCCTGCTATGTTCGACAATATCCGATGCCAAAACCTTTTTGCTGCTTTTAAACACCTGACTCAGATTCTCATCAAACACGGCATAATCAACATCTATATGATCCGATAAGGTGAATTTGCTTTTTGAACTCATAATATCATCTTTTGTGAGCGCATAATAAAGATCGCAACGGGTTGTTGAATCGGATTCGCGAAAAGTAGCCATATAAAAGGGGAATATAATGGTTCTGATGCTTTTATTCCACGTATGCTGATCCGTATTGAGCCCGATGCTGACATTGTCGCGACTGTCGATGATGAGTTCGCGCTCATAGGAAATGGCCTCAATTGCCGTTCCGTTTAAAATGCGACTGTACATCGGATCCCACGAAATGCGGCTCTCCAGCAAGGGGTACGGGATAGTGGGCGCGAGACGCCAGTTGTTGCCGGCCTGGGTTTCACCATGAAGAAAATGAAAAATCAAACGACGATTCATCTGACCGCGAGGATAATAGAGCCATGATTCATTCAGCGGCATTCCTGATTCGATGTCAAAGGCTCGATCGTCAGGTTCGCCATGACGGATATACACGAGGCCTTTGTCATTGAACTTTACATTCAGATCAAAAACGCGAGGGAAAATCAATTGATTGAGTCGATCAGGGTTGCTGAATTGCGTACGAAATCCATCAAAATAATAATCCCTTTCGGCGATCACATATCTTCGTAGATGCTCGACAATACGGTAATTCATTTCCGCTGCCGGCATGGGATTGCGGGATGCCCAAAAGCGATAGAAAAAGTCCTGTTTGCTCTGCACCGATTGAAGCTTGCTGTAGGCGTCAAGCTCGTCATCAGCGAAAACATAAATTGAATGATCGAACATCAACGCCGCTTCAACATCGTTGGAGATGCAGGCCAATCCCTGAATGAAAAAATCTTGTGCCCGCTGCTCCTGATTCTGTTCACTTGCCGATTTTGCCTGTGCGATATAAATCGGCGTCTTGGGCAGGTAGGCACTGGAATCCATCAGTAAATGGTGATATATCGAATCCGCAACACTCCATCGTTTTTGCAGACGATAACTTTCGGCCATAAAAAACTGAAAAAAGGGATCCTGCTTATCCCCAATCCATTGCTGAAACAACTCGGGACCTTTGTTATAGAGGAAGGATTCTGTCACCCTGAACAAACCGACCCACGTTTGAGAAGCACCGTTATCGGCAACCTCTCGGCGGGCCAAATCCACAGCATGATCGTATTGTTCTCGGTATTGTTCCAAAAGCGAGTATTGATAATAAAGATCCTTGAAAGAGGAAACGCTGTCAAGCACAGCGGTGAAATAATTTTCTGCTTTTTTCCAATATCGATTTCTGAGGATGAACGACTTGAATTTGCCGCTTTCACGATAAAGAATTCCAAGATGATAGGCGGCATCCAGATCTTTGGGCGCAAGTTTCAGCAGCTTTTCGTACCAATCAATCGCGTTGTTCAGATTCTGGCGTTGAAATTCGATCTCGGCGATCTGGCGAATGACCTGATCATTATCCGGAAATTCTTTATGCAGGGATTTGAAAGCCGATAGGGCGTCATCAAGACGTCCGGACAACAGTAGCCGGCGCGCCTGGTAGAAATCGGTTTCTAATGACGTTTGAGCGTACAGCAGAAAAAAAACCGCAGAAAAAAGAAACACGCCAATCCAACGCCCGTGTTTATGCCGGTGGTTCATACCCTGCCTTTCCGCAGTAAAGGTGAACTCGTGGTCTATTATATTAAAATTCACCTTCAAACACAAGCGCGAAAATTATTAACCACATGGGTAAAAAAGGAATTATTCGGCATAAAATTGCATTATATTTGAGAAAAAAAGGAGAGAAAATGGAACTGCAACAGGCTATTGAAAAACGACACACGGTGCGTCGATTTACCGCGCAGGAGATATCCCCTGAAATTCTGCGCGAACTGGTGCGCAGAGCCGGTATGGCGCCCAGTATCAATAATACGCAATCGTGGAAATTCATTGTCGTCACCAACAAACCGTTGATCGCCGAATTATCAGCGTGCGTTCATAAACGGATTCACCAGCTTTTCAGCGATACCGGAAAAGAAAATCTGCTCAAAACAGTGGATCACTTTTCAACCGTCTTTGAACAGGCGCCGGCAGTGATTTTTGTCGCCACTCAACCCTATAAAGCCATAGCGGATGACTTGCACAGTGTAACCATTAGTCATGAGGCGCTCAATGAGATGCGACGACATCCCGATCTTCAAAGCGTCGGCGCCGCAGTGCAGAACCTGCTGCTCTCGGCAGTTGATTTAAATTTAGGCAGTTGCTGGCTTTCCGGCCTGATGGTCGCCCGTATTGAACTGGAAAAGCTGCTTCACATTGAAAAGCCGTGGGAATTGGTCACCGCCGTCGCGATCGGCCAGCCCGCAGGGGAAGCGAAGGCGAAAGAACGCAAACCAGTGGAAGAAATACTTGAATTGATCGCCTGAAAGTGATTCGATCGAATATTCAGCTGCTTTATTGGTCTTGGTCTCGGACCTGTTCCTTGAATTCAACCGCATAGCGCAGATGAGGAATCACAATCGAGCCCCCGACGATCAGCGCCACAGAGAAGGCTTCATCAAATTCCGCATCATTGACGCCGACGTTGACGCACTGCTGGAGGTGATAGGCAATGCAGTCGTTGCAGCGAAGCACCATTGAGGCGACCAGTCCGAGAAGCTCCTTGGTCTTGCCGTCCAGTGCGCCGCTTTTGTAAACAGCACTATCCAGATTAAAAAATCGTTTGATCTCCAGATTGTCTGTAGAAAGGATTTTATCATTCATTCGCTTTCGATAGTGGTTAAACTCATTGACTGATCGCTTCATTATCTGATATCTCCTCAGTGTTTTTCTTATCAAATTGTTCATATATCGACATTACTATTCAGCAAGAATTAATTTGGCGATTTGCGGTCGATGATCAAATGCGCTGATATTCAGGACATTAACCTGCTGCACACGAAAATGGTTTGAACAAAAAATATGATCGATCCTCAAATAGTCGAATGCCAAAAAGTGAAGAAAGGACGGTAGTCTCTGCTGCAATGTCCATTGACCATAGGTAACACCGGTTCCCCAACCTGCCCGTGCAAAAGCATCCTGCAGTTTCTG
>RPQV01000211.1 GCA_003818595.1 Calditrichota bacterium | reverse complement strand
TACCTGGAATCCAGTCCGACTTTCGGCTGCTTTGACCGCGTCGAACTCATTACAGGCGATATCTCGACCAAAAAAGAAACCCGAAGAATGCTTGCGCTGCCTTCGGGTTGTCTGAATCACTCAGAAACTGTCGCTGTTGGGACTCTGCCCGACTCGGGTTACCTTCGATTGGAGGCGCGAACCCGCAATTCGGACAGGTTCTCTCACTGTTTCACAAATCCTATATACCTCCGACCTAAAACAACTTGATCTTGCGGATGATGCGTTTCAGTCCGCGACCGAACATATCCGGTTCGATCTCGATATGCCGATCCTCTCCTTCGCCATAGCTGTTCGTCTTGACCGTTTCAATGCTTTTGAGACAATCATGGACAATAAAGCGTTCAAAACTGCTCATCGGCGGCAAAACCACTTTTTCTCGCCTGGAAATGGCTTCATCAGCCTTGGCTTTGACAAATCGTTTCAGATTTCCAACCGGATATACCCGCAGTTCATACGTGTTTTCGTCCAAACGATAGGTTTTGGTAACAACTTCAGAATTGTGATCAAATTGGTTGTGGATGAGTTTGCGCTCGAATGCATTCAATTCCGGCAGGACGATCGGTTCAATAGAATCCATTAACTCGGTTTTTATCCGGTCCAGCAATTCTTCAATTTTTTCATTGCGTTCGCCTTGAAAGGAAGAGCCTTTTCGATCTCTTCGAAAAGAGCCGTGTGGTCTACGTCTCGGTGCTCTGTTATTTTCCATATTCATTCCTTTTCACTTTATAACATCAATCTGCTAAAGACTATTTAATAATATTTGATGGATGTTGCCGAAAGGACCGTTGCTGAAGGTCACAATAATGTCAGAGTCCTGCGCATGTTGTCTGGCAAAATCCACCATGCCCTTGATATCCATGGTTGCCGAGGTTTTTCCTTTTTTCTTCAACTCCTCAGCCAATAGGTGAGTCGAGAACAGCTGATCCTGCGGCGCTTTATCCGGTCGATGCACCGGTGCGATCAGAACAACATCGGCCTCGTTAAACGCATCGACAAATTCATTCTGAAAAACATTGCGGCGACTGGTGGCGGAACGCGGTTCATAGAATGCCCAAATTTGTTTTCCCGGATGCTGCGCCCGACAGGCGGCAAGCGTTTCACGAACAGCAGTCGGATGATGGCCGAAATCATCGTAAATCTTTATACCGCGGACCATTCCTTTGAATTCCAGTCGGCGCTTTACACCGGCAAAAGATGACAGGGCTTGTTGAACCGCCGAAGGAGCGATTCCAACAGCATCGGCCACCACATGACAAGCCAATATATTGCGCACATGATGATTTCCGACCAAAGACGTCGAGATTCTCTGGACAAAACGGGAGTGATTCAAGACATTGAAGCTCATCCCCTCTTCGGTCGTGGTCAGTTCTTCAGCATGCCAATCAGCACCTGTTAATCCGAACGTGACGACCGGACAAAACGCTTTTTGCACCACCTGCATCACATTGGCGTCATCCGCGCAGGCCGCCAGCAGCCCGTTACGCGGGATCAGGTTGACAAACCGACGAAACGCCAGTTTGATCTCCTCTATGGACGAGTAAATATCCGCATGATCATATTCCACCGCATTGATGACGCCGATATCCGGCATATAGCGCAAGAATTTGGCGGCTTTATCAAAAAACGCCGAGTCATATTCATCACCTTCGATGATGATGTCATCGCCTGCTCCCAGTTGAAATCCGCGCTTGAAATTATTGGGGATGCCGCCGATGAAAAAACTGGGAGAACGTCCGGCGGTCTCAAATATATGAGACAGCAGTGACGTCGTCGTCGTCTTGCCGTGGGTGCCGGTCACCACGATCGATCTCTTTCCACGGATGATAAATTCGCGCAGGGCGTCCGGCAGGGAGATGTAGTGAATATGTCGATCGAGAATCTCCTCAATCTCAACATTGCCGCGGGAGATGGCGTTACCGACCACCACCAAATCCGGCGCCGGATCAAGATGGGCCGCATCAAATCCTTCAAAGGCGGAAATGGCCTGCTCCGCCAGGAAATCGCTCATCGGCGGATAGACGCCCTCATCAACGCCATAGACCGAATATCCCTTTGCTTTGAGCATGGCGGCTAAAGAAGCCATAGCAGTGCCGCAAATGGCCAGAAAGTAAATCCGCTTTTTTTTATCGTTTATAGTCAACATCATTCATCATCATATCAAAAATAGCCAACGTCAGTTGCAGGCCGGTGATGCGCAGCTTCTGCGCCCCCGCTCTTCACCGCCTCAAATCGCGCCAGTAATGCCGGGATTTGTTCATGTTCATCGATGGTGCCGACCTTTGCAGCCGCCTGCGCTGCTCTCGGCAAAAAGCGCTTGGACATGGTCGGATCGGCTTCCAATCCTTCAATATAACAGGTCAACGCCCGTACATATGTATCTTCGATGACGGCCACAACCTCGCCGCTCAATTCGTCCACCCGCGCCTGTTCCAAAAAGAGTTCCGCAGCCACCAGGCAACGCAGTGCATAGTCGGGTGATTCTCTATTCATAAAAGAGATCAGCTCTTCATAGGACATGTCGCGCAAATGCTCCATGTCGCCATTCACCATGTCTTTCATCGCCTCGTTGATCTCATGTCGAGCCTGATTCGGATTGTTGATCTTGATATTGAACACAATTTTAGCCAACACAGCAATGAGTTGCTGGATCATGCGCAGGATATAATCACGTTCAATCATGATCTTGACATACCTTTCAACGAACTAGAATGTCCTGATTTTCTGATCACGGCGCCCGATTTGATCTCGAGTGCCGGTGGTCGACGATTTGACATCCACATCCTTGCTCATAAAATCAATCATGGTCGAATAGAATTTGCTCAATGGAAAACCGACCACGTTATAAAAACAGCCTTCGATGCGATCGGCAAAAACAGCACTCTGATCCTGAATACCGTAAGCGCCGGCCTTGTCCAACGGACTCTGGGTGGCAACGTATCGTTCTATTTCCCACTCGGCCAGTCGACGGAAATGGACCAGCGTGACTTCGAAATCGCTCGCCATTCTCTGACTCGGCATTTCAACCAGCGCAAACCCGGTATATACTTGATGAAATCTGCCGGCGAGACGTCGCAGCATCTTTTTTGCTTCTTCGACATCCCGCGGTTTTCCCAGAATTTCTTCATCCACCACAACAATGGTATCCGCCCCGATAACAATTCCCTGCTCGACACTCTCGGCAACCTGACGTGCCTTGGCTTCGGACAGCCTGAGAACGTGTTTTTCCGGAGAAGACTCTTTGATCGACTCTTCATCAAAAAAACTCGGCCTGATTTCGAATGCGAATCCGGCGAGAGACAGCAGTTGTGCCCTTCTCGGCGACTGTGAAGCCAGGATCAGCTTTTGTGCAAAAATTTCCGCGTGTTCACTCATGGTGTCAATGATCTTCACTGTCCAACATGATCGTCACCGGCCCGTCATTGATGATTTCAACCTTCATGTGCGCACCAAATTGGCCTGTTTTCACTTTTAGTCCGCTCTGCTTGACCAGCGCGACAAATTGCTGATACAGGGGCAGGGAAATTTCGGGAGGAGCGGCAGTCGAAAAACCCGGCCGTCTGCCTCGTCGTGTATCCGCATACAGGGTGAATTGAGAAACAGCCAAGATCTCGGCGCCCACATCCAGAGCGGACAGATTGAGCTTGCCGTCCTGATCTTCGAAAATTCTCAAATTAACCATTTTTTGGGCCATGAATTCCGCGACCGAGTGATCGTCTCCGTTTTTAATGCCCAGCAACACCACCAGCCCTCTTTCGATACGGCTGATGAGCTCTCCCTCGACGCTGACAGACGCGTGCGCCACTCGCTGAATCAATGCCCGCATCTTAATTCAATCCCTCCGCCCACACATGTCCCGAGTCTTTCATGCCGGCGATCATTTTAAATCCGCTGCCAACGTCCGGCATAAATCGCCGCCAACCCGATGAACATATCGGCTTTGATGACGGCACTCATGAGCCGGAGATTTCGGCGGCTCGAGTCATGCCAAATAGAAATGATCGACCAGACCAAAACTGAATTGACGCCAATAGTCACAATGATCACGTATAGTTTGCCGTATAATCCAAGCGCATAGGGCACATAGGTGATCGCAAACAAGATGATATAGAGCGCGGTCACCAGGATTTTTGCAGCATTATTCCCATATCGAATAGGAAAAGTGGCGGCGCCATTCTGCCGATCGCCGACTATATCTTCCATATCTTTAATAATCTCTCGTCCAAAGTGCATCAAAAATGCAAACAGTGCCGGAAATAGAGCTTTTCCAATGGCATTGACGACGAATCCGCCATATAAAAAGGCAAATGCGGTCGCCAAACTGACCACCATATTGCCGATCAGTACCTTTCGTTTCCAGCGCGCGCTGTAGAAAATCAACAACATCGAAAAAATGCCGGCTAAAATCAGAGTCTCGATGTTGATCAGATAGCTGAAAAACACGCCGAGGATGAAAAGGCCCAGCGCAAAATAGAGCGCTTCCGCCGGTTCGATGTCGCCGTGGGGAAGAGGACGATAAGGACGATTTATCAAATCGATGTCAAGATCAAAATAATCATTGACGGCGTTGGCTGCAGCCGTGAGAAAGGCGCCGGTTAAACAGGCAAACAGAACCCTCCATTCAAACGCAAGTACGCCGCATATCAATATTGCAGTCAAAACAGACAACATTGATATCAAAACATTGACGGGGCGTGACAGCCTGAAAAACCCCCGCATCTTATAAAGCGAACGAGATATCCCAACTCCTTGGTATACAGGACATTATTCATTTCTTTCAATGTACAGCCCACACGGCTAAAAAACAAGTTGAATTTAAATCGGATTGGGGACATCGATATATTCCACCTGCAGATCGAATTTTTTCTGCAGGTGCGTTCCCAATGCCTGAATCCCCGGTCTTTCAGTCGCATAATGACCGGCGGCGATGAAATGAATGCCCCCTTCCTGGGCCAGGTGCATCGTGGCTTCACTGCACTCGCCGGTGACATACACATCCAATCCCCGATCAATCGCTTCGACAATCGAGCGCTGGGCGCCGCCGGAACAAATGCCGACGCGCTCGACCCGATGGGGACCATAGGCAAAGGTGAGGGGCTCAGATTGATATAAACCTTTCACCTGATCCAAAAATTGATCAAAGGGAACAGGAGTGATATTCCCCATCCAGCCGACATCGGCAAATCTCTGCAGGTCGCGCAGGTGCAGCGCTCCGGCCGCAACCGCATTATTGCCCAACTCTTCATGTCCATCCAAAGGCAGATGATAGGCCAGCAAATTCATCTGATTGGCCAGAAGAATTTCCAGCCGTTTCTTCAAACCGCCTTTGACAACCCGACTTTCCTTTTCCCACAATATTCCATGATGAACAATGATCATTTGTGCCTGGGCAGCGACCGCTTTTTCAAAAAGCTCCACGGATGCAGAAACGGAGGTGATGATTTTGTTCACCAATTCCGATCCTTCCACCTGCAGCCCGTTCGTGCTTGAATCGCTGTAATCGTGAATGCGCAATAATTCATTCACATACGCGACAATAGATGTTCGTTCAATCACCATCATCTCCTATTATTGCAAGAGGCAACGCTGTTAAACCAACGTCGATCGATTTATCCTTCATCGCTGGCCAAATTTGTTATGACTGATGACCGATTCCATCGTGCGCTTGGGCACATGCAGGCGCCCGTATTCATCGCGAAAGTATTTGACCGATTCATCCAGATCGAACGCTATCGGCTCCTCATCCGCATAGCCCAAAGCGAGAACGGAATCGATTTCATAGCCGGCCGGGATATTCAGCAATTCCATCACCGGCTCCCGCGTCACCGAGGCAATCCAGCAACTGCCGATACCCTCTTCGAGCGCGACCAAAATCATATTTTCCACTGCCGCACCGATATCATGGTTGCTCCATTTGGATTGGAACCGCTCGTTCTTCAATACCGCGATGAACGCTACCGGCGCCTGTTCCGGTGACGGTTTTCCCTGTTCTTTCGGCAAATATCCCGCCCAATTGGTGTGTTCAAACACCGCTTTCACCAGTTCCGGGCTGTCGATGATGATGAATTCCCAGGGCTGCAGATTGCGCGCCGATGGCCCCATGCGTGCCGAATCCACAATTTTTCGGAGTATGATCAACGGAATTTTCTTCTGCTTGAATCGCCGAATTGAACGGCGTTTCTGCACTGTTTCATAGACAGACATGTGGTCCTCCTGCAAGTTCTCAATGAATTTAATCATCCAGGGCATAAATGCAATGATAAGTTGCAGGTGATAAGGCTTTGAAATCAGAGTGTCCCCTAAAAACTGAGAGTAGCGAGTTTAATCAGTGAATCAAAAAATATTGAGTCAAGTGGAGGGAAAATCCGGGAAAAAATGCATCCGGGGTGCAGGGATAGAACTGGAATC
>RPQV01000210.1 GCA_003818595.1 Calditrichota bacterium | reverse complement strand
TACCTTGAACACCGGTGATCAGACCTTTACCAAAAAAATGACTCTCATGAAATAATTTTTCTGAAGATTTGCTTTTCCAATAATAAAATCCCGGGACTTTTTCCCGGGATTTTTTTTTTGGCGGGACCATCCAACCGAAAAGATATAGAGATTGCTGAGCAAAAGCTCAAGCCAACTCTTCCATTTTTGAAAGTTAAAAAAAATGAAAAAATTCTATTCAGTACTTGACAATTATGTAAAAAAAGGTAAATTAAAATAAATGCAAGCATCGAGCGTAGATAATTGCAGATGCAAAGTGTTCCATACCTAATTGTAATGACCACACTTTGCAAACCTTAACAAGGAGGTAAGTCATGAAAAAGTTACCATTGGTTCTTTTTTCACTGCTCTTCATCTTCTCTGTAGCGGGAAGCGTGAATGCGCAAATCGTTGCCGCGGACACGATTCTTCCTATCTCAAAGCTTGAAAAGCCGCCGGTGATCGACGGCAAGATGGACACGGTGTGGACTTGGATTCCCCGCACCATGGCGACCAAAATCGTCGATGCCACTGAATTAGATGATTGGTATGACTGGGCAGTCTGGTTCAAAGTAGCTTGCGACAACGAAAATTTCTACATTTATTGTTGGGCAGCCGATGAATCACTGTACGACGATACCTTCCCCAGCAATCCATGGGAAGATGATTCGTACGAGCTGTACTTTGACGCTGACTATAGCCACGGCTGGCACAACGATAATGCCGGCGGCTATGATGATTTGGACGACATCCAGATGCGTTTCCCATGGAATAGAGGAACCGAGGGCATCACCCTTGGCGGCGCCAACACGGCAAAATTTGATCCCCTCGCCTGGGAATTCGAACAAAATGATCTGGAAAATGTCAGCGGTTGGGAATGGGAGGCATCGATTCCTCTCAGCCAACTCATGCTGGATACCACCCCGGGTACAATCTTTGGATTTGAATTTGACGGCAACGAAGATGATGACGGCACCACTCGTGATGGAAAACTGAAATGGTGGGGTAATGACGACACGGCGTGGAACTTCCCCAGCGCCTTCGGCACCGCCGAAATCACCAGCCGCGTAGCCGGGGAATACCTGGACGTTCCAAAGGCAAAGGATAACTTTGCCATTGACGCTCAGATGGAAGATACCTGGAAAGAAGCTGCCTGGATCCCGGGGAACTTTCTGCAGGATAATAGCTGGGCAAAGTTCGACGACTGGTACGACAGCTACATGCAATGGAAACTGATGTGGGACAATGCCGGCCTTGTTTACTTTGTCGAAGTCTGGGATTCTGAATACAAAGAAGACACAGGACAACGCGATTGGCAGGATGACGCAATTGAGCTCTATCTCGATACTGATAACAGCAAAACCGAAGGTACTTATGACGGCATTGACGACGCTCAAGTTCGTTTTGTGTGGGACGCTGCCAATATTGTCAATCTCCAAGGTGTCGGAGGCGTTGTCGCTCCGTCCTGGTCAGCCGATGGCATGAATGGCGGAATTGAATTCGCCGGCGTGGAAACCGATCTCGGTTGGAATCTCGAAGTCCGCTTTCCATTCGACCTGATCATGCTGGATAATTCAATAGGGACCGAGTTCGGCATCGAAATGGACTATAATGACGATGACGATGGTACAGCCGAACGCGACCACAAGATAAAAACCTATACCATGGACGATAACACCTGGCAAAATGCCAGCCTCTTAGGAACCGCTGTTCTTACGGCTGGTGCGACTGAAGTTGACGACTATGAACCGGCTGTTATAATCGGATATGCTTTGGACCAAAACTATCCGAATCCCTTCAACCCAACCACGAGCATCAGCTACTCAGTGGCAAAAACCGGCAATGTCGAGCTGAAAATTTTCGATCTGTTGGGTAAAGAGGTGAGCGTGTTGGTGAACGAGGTAAAATCCGCAGGCCGATACAGTGCCACCTTTGATGGTGCTGATCTGTCCAGCGGCGTTTATTTCTACACCCTGAACACCGGTGATCAGACCTTTACCAAAAAAATGACCCTCATGAAATAATCGTTCTGATTATTTGCTTTTCCAACAAAAACCCCGGAAAGTCCTTTCCGGGGTTTTTTGTTTTTCTGCCAGCGAAAAGTTCAACTCGTGCACCGTAGCGCCCACGCAAAGCCGCGAAAACGCAAAGGAATGCAAAGATAGTTTTATTTTCCCTATATACAAAATATCGCTTTTCCCATACACCTTGTCACCTCCTCACCTCATTACCTCCTCACCTTAGTATCACCTCCTCACCTCCTCACCTCCTCAATCACAGACCTTGCACAAATTTATAAATTTATCTATATTCTGGCTTGATATTCTGCGGTTCTCCGCGCTTTTGCGTGCACCGCGATGATGAAATATCAGTATTACCCAATATCCTCGATCAGCCCATTCAGGAAAGGACGATTTTGTGAACCGTACCTCCGTCACTACAAATGAAACACCGAAAAAACGCATCTTTACGATTCTATTGATCGCAACACCGATTGTGCTCCTGCTGGCACTCGAAATCATGCTGCGCATCTTTAACTACGGCGGCAACCAGGCTCTCTTTGTCACCGGCCCGGAGAAGCAAATCTCCCATTATTGGATGTGCGGCCAGGAGGTCGGCAAGCGCTACTTTTTCATGCAGAATTCCAAACCGAGTCCGCCCAAAGATCTCTTTCTCAAACAGAAGCCCGCAAACGGCTATCGTATTTTTGTCCTCGGTGAATCGACAACCGCCGGTTTTCCCTACGGCTATAATTTGATGTTTCCACGAATCCTGAATTTTCGCCTGAACGACATCTTTCCGGAAAAACAGATCGAGGTCGTCAACACCTCCATGTCGGCGGTCAACAGTTATACCCTGCTCGATTTCACCGATGAAATATTGGCCAAACAGCCGGACGCTCTGCTGATCTATGCCGGTCATAATGAATTTTACGGCGCCCTGGGAATCGGTTCAACAGAATCACTGGGTAAAAATCCCCGCGTCATTTACGCCTATCTGAAATTACGTCGTTTCAAGATATTCTTACTGGTGCGGGATGTCGTCGGTCTGCTGCGAAAAGGTGTGACTCAGATCTCCTCGGGCAGCACTGAGGTCGATCCCTCGAACACCCTGATGGCGCGCATTGTCGCCGAGCAAACCATACCTTACAAAAGCAAATTGTACGAACTGGGGATCAAACAGTATCGCGAAAATTTACGTCGGATCATGCGCAAAGCGCAGCAAAAGGGCGTTCCTGTCGTGCTCAGTGAACTGGTGAGCAACATCAGTGACCAACCGCCTTTCATATCAGTACCGGCCGACTCTTTTCCTACCGCCGCCCATGCCTATGAAATCGGTAAAAAACTCGCAGCGCAGGGACAATATCAGGACGCCAAAACCGCGCTCACGCTCGCCAAAGACCTGGATGCGCTCCGGTTCCGCGCTACCGAAGAGATGAACGAGATCATCCATCAGGTCGCACAAGAGTTCAACGCTCCAGTGGTTCCGATGAAAGATTATTTTGAAGCGGAGAGCGAGCACGGACTGATCGGTAAAAAATTGATCCTCGAACATCTGCATCCGAATGTGCAGGGCTATTTTATCATGGCGGACGCTTTTTTACACACCATGAAGGACGCCCATTTCATCAGCCCGCAGTGGCCGGAAGCACGCATCCTGCCGAAATCCTATTATCAACAAAATTGGGGCATGACCGAGTTGGATACGGTCTCCGCCAACTTGGACATTTTTTATCTGAAAGGCGGATGGCCGTTCAAACCGAAAAATCAGCCGAATCATGCTCTGGAAGACTATGTTCCCTCCACCAAAGCGGAATCATTGGCCGTGAATATTTTAATTAATGACAATTATTCTCCTGTCGTCGGCCACGTGGATATGGCAAAATATTTTGAGAAAAAAGGAAAATACGAACAGGCGTACCAAGAGTACAAGGCTGCTTATTACTCCATTCCCTCTGAACTGGAATTCTATAAAGGAGCGGTCGAGAACCTGTTGAAAATCAATGCAACAGGCCAGGCGCTCGCCGTTCTGAAAATGGCGCAGCGCTACGGGCATGATGCGGTCACCGATAAATGGATGGGGTCGCTGCTCGCCGCTGATGGACAATTTGCCGAAGCCGCACCCTTTCTCGAACGCGCGCTGGAGGCATCACCGGAAGACAAGCCGCTGATGAGAAATCTGATGCGGGTTTATGAACATCTGCAGATGAGCGACAAGGCGACAGCCATGGCCGCGAAATTGGGTGTGGAACCACCTTCGGCTGCGCCCACTGCTTCCCCAAATCCGATGACCGAAGAAGGCCAGAAATCGATCACTTACATGCTGCTGACTCAAAAAGCACAGGAATTCATTCAGCAAAAAAATTACGGCGCGGCACTCACTTTCATGCGCAACGCTCATGGCATCAATTCCACCCCCTATACCTACAAATGGATCGGCATGCTGGAAGCGGGAAAAGGCAATTTAGATGAAGGCGTCATTTTTCTCGCCAAGGCGCATGAACTTTGGCCTGATGATTTTGAAACCGCCTATAACCTGTGCAATGTTTATATCAAACTTGGCCGTCGCAGCGAGGCAGAAACAGTGATCAATCAGATGGAACAGCTGCGGCCCAATTTCAAAGATCCACAGAATCTTCGCGGCAGAATCAGAGAGATGCCGTAATGATCCGTTGATCCCGTCAAAACATCAAAGTAAAGTGCAAAACGGCACAAACAGGACGGGGGCACGCAATGACTTGAATTGTTGGACTAAAAATATTCATCCGCAGTCCCAAAACTCAATAGACATCGAGTCGGCTTGGTTAATCAAATTCATCCACCTCACCGTTTTATCTTGGATAATTCGTCTGTTCTTTTTATATTATTCAAAATTTTACCAATTCAGTTTGGATTACAGATGGATCCTCTATTCATTTATTCGATCATTGCTCTGGGCGGAATGGGACTGCTGTTCGGAGCGGCGCTGGCTTTTGCTGCGAAAAAGTTTGCCGTTCAAATCGATCCCAAAGTTGAACAGATACTAAATGCCCTGCCCGGCGTCAACTGCGGCGCCTGCGGCAGGCCGGGATGCGCCGCCTATGCCGAGGCTGTAGCTTCAGGCGCCTTACCGCCCAACAAATGCGCACCCGGAGGCGCCGATGTGATCGCCGTCCTGTCCCATATCATGGGCGTCGATGCCGTAGCACTTGATCCCAAAGTGGCGGTGGTTCAATGTCAGGGCGGCAAAGCCGAAGCCGCCGATAAATTTATCTACACAGGTCTGCAGGATTGCACCGCTGCCGCACTCATCGGCGGGGGGCCCAAAGGATGCTCCTATGGCTGCCTCGGTTTCGGCTCATGCGTCCGTGCCTGTCCCTTTGATGCCATGTATATGAATGAGAACGGATTACCGGTGGTGATTGAAGAAAAATGCACCGCCTGCAACATCTGTGTGGTCACCTGCCCGCGAGGCATCATGGCATTGATTCCCCGCAGCCAAAAGATATTCCTCGCCTGCGTCTCGTTAGACAAACTCAAGGCCGTCAAATCGGTATGCACCGTAGGATGTTACGCCTGCAAAATCTGCTCATCGCCCAAAGTCTCTCCCGACGGCGCCATCATTCAGGAAGGCAATCTGCCGGAGATCAAAGACATTAACAGTCCTTCCCTATACACCGCCCTGGAAAAATGCCCGACGAAATCCTATGTGCTGCGCGGGGAAAAACCGGCGGAACCAGCACAAGTTGTTGCTGAAGCAATTAATAATAATAATTCTTTATAAAGGAATCCTTTATGGAAATTAATTTTAAAAATGTCGATAGCGCTCTCGACGCCATCCGTCCCGGATTGATTGCAGACGGCGGCAACGTCGAACTGGTTGATGTCCAGGACGGCATCGTCAAATTGCGCCTGCAGGGCGCCTGCGCCGGCTGTCCGATGTCGCAAATGACGTTGCGCATGGGCATCGAGCGTGAATTACGCCGACAAATGCCCGATATTCAACAGGTCGTATCGGTTTAGTTTTATGGGGATGTATCTAAAGTCCTTCTCCACTTTAGATACAACTCCCCATTGATGAGCCATCTCGACTGGCCTCGCAGAGACACCATGTCACAGAGATTAATGACCGGCATAAACAAGTCATTTGACACAGCCCCCTCCTATCCCCTTTTATCTCCGGAGAAATCGTGAAAATCATCCTGGCGCCTGATTCTTTCAAGGAGAGTTTGAGTGCTATGGAGGTGTGTCGGGCCATGGCCATCGGCATTCAACGCGTCGCGCCCGATGCTGAAATCATCGAATTGCCGCTGGCGGACGGCGGCGAAGGCACCATACAGGCCTTGATTCATGCCACTCATGGGAGCATGAATACCGTGCAAGTCATCGGCCCGTGCGGAGAATCCATCTCTGCTTCTTGGGGCATTTTAGGCGACGGACGAACGGCGGTGATTGAAATGGCCCAGGCCGCCGGACTCTCTCTGG
>RPQV01000209.1 GCA_003818595.1 Calditrichota bacterium | reverse complement strand
TAACGGATGCCGCCTTTGCACGGGCCACGGGCACTGCAATGCTGAACTCGATATCCCTTAAAAACTTCTATTCTGCCGTCATTCATGACAACCGGGACAGCGACCGTCAACTCACGTTCGCAGGTTTGCAGCACGCGATGGAGATTGGGATTGAGTTTGAGTCGCTTGGCTGCTGTATCAAGCTGCTCAAGGGCCATATCAAAAACACTATCTTTGCTCATAGCTAACTCCTTTTATTATGATACTGAATAATTAGGTGTGGATAGCCGATGCTAATATTTGATTATTTCTTTGAGTTTGTCCAGATTCCTTCGCTCTTTTTTGGTCGGTCGGCCTTTGAATTTGGGTTTATGTCCTTTACTCGATTCCTTGAAAAGCTGCAATAGTTCTTTGGCTTCTTCACTCAGCTCCGGTTCATCCCTCTCATAAAGTTCGCGCGCCAACTGATGAGGGATATTTCTTTCTGTAATACCTAAAATCTTGATGTCGAAAAACTTGCCGGATTCACTTTTAATTGTGACGACATCGCCAACTTTGATAAGCTTGGAGGATTTGGCGACCTGCCCATTAACTTTGATTCGTCGCTCATCGCACGCTCTTGTAGCCTGCGATCGAGTCTTATACAGACAACAAAAATTCAGCCATTTATCAATTCGTTGCGTTGTAATGATGTCCGAGACTGGCTCCATGGGATTTAAAAAACTTTCACTGTGAGATACTTTTTCGGATTCATGCGCACATCTTTAACCAGACTGTCCAGTTGTGCCGTTGTTTTTTGCAATTGTCGATATAACTCATCATCATTGATCATTTGTCCGAATGTGCCTTCACCGAGATTAATCTTATTCAACAGGGTGCTTATCTCATTCAAATCATTCACGATTTTGTCATAGAGTTCCGCATTATTGACGAATTTTGCAGCAGAACCCGATCCATTCACTAAACTGTCGGCGAGCAGATTGGCATTTCTCAAGAATGTATAAAGTTCATTATACATGGTGGTATCCCGCAGAATGCGTGCAATCGTCCCATCGCTGTTTTCAAATTCCTTTTTCAACTGTTGGAGGCTCTTTAGAGTACCAGTAACTCCATTATACAACTGGGGATCGTTTACCAGGAGTCCAATGGTACCTTGCCCGCTATTGATTTTCTCCGCGATCTCAGAGATCACGGCAGTGGCTTTCCTCAGCTCATCAAAAGTGTTCACGCTTTCGTCAATGAGCTTTTCCACATCCACTGGATCAGTCCCAATAAGTTGATCCCCGCTTTGTAAAATCGCGTTGTGGGGCAGGCCGCTGGTGATGGAAATGAATTTATCGCCCAACAGTCCGAGTGTGCCGATATAAGCTTCTGAATCCGTCCTGATCAGGTTCTGGACGTTTGTCATGATCTCCAGAGTCACTTTTATTCTTTGATTTTCGGCCACCTCGGTAAATTCGATCCCGATGACCGAACCCACCCTGACACCGTTCAGTCTAACCGGTGCACCGGTCTGCAGACCATTAACCCGAGACATATAGACGTAGAGTACATATCTCTTTTCAAGAACACCCTGTTGCCGGCCAATGGCAAAGATGACAAAAATGACAATGGCAAGGCCGACAAGTATGGTCAAACCGACTTTAATTTCATGTCTATGTTCTTCTTGTTTTCGAGTGCTCATTTGGGTCCCGCTATAAATGTTTGCACAAATTCATTTTTGCTGTTTTGGATTGATTCGACGTCGCCGATTTCCAATATTCGGCCGTCATCCATCACCGCAATCCGGTCAGCAACACTGAAACCACTGTCCAATTCGTGAGTGACAACAATAGATGTAACACCAAATTCCAGTTGAGTCTTTCGAATCAATGCATTGATCGTTGTCGCCGTTATCGGATCCAGTCCGGTAGTTGGTTCGTCATACAGCAGAATGTCCGGTTGAAAAGCCATTGCTCTGGCCAAGGCCACACGTTTTTTCATTCCACCGGAGAGTTCCGAAGGCATCATATTTTGCGTGCCGGAGAGCTCGACAAAGCTGAGATTTTTTGCAACGATGGTTTCAATTTCGCCGGCAGTCAAATCGGAATGTTCTGTCAACGCAAACGCCACATTTTCGCCAATCGTGAGCGAATCAAAAAGAGCGCTTCCTTGAAAGAGCATGCCCATACGTCGACGGATGGGCATGAGAGATTTCTCGGACAAGGCGGTGATCTCTGTATTGTTAATGAAAACCTGGCCCTGGTCCGGATAGATCAAACCGAGAAGTATTTTCAACGTTACACTTTTACCGCAGCCGCTTCGTCCTAAAATCACCAGAGTTTCACCTTTGTAGATGGCCAAATCCAATCCACACAAAACCTCTTTTTTGCCAAAGGATTTGTAGATATCCTTAAATTCAATGACAACCGATCGTCCGGTCAAATTGCACCCAAGGTTAGTTTGGTGATTAGAAAATCCAGTGTAAAAATGAGAATGGACGACAGCACCACCGATCTCGTGGTGGCTTCGCCAACGCCGCGCGTTCCGCCTGTCGCATTGAAGCCCAAATAGCAGGCCACGGTCGCAATGGTCATTCCAAAAATAAAAGGTTTGAGTAATCCGGAGAATAAATCCGGGAAAAAGAGATATTGAACCGTCAGCGACCAATAAAAATCACTGCTGATGCCCAGCGACGTTACTGAGACAAGCCAACCTCCAATCATTCCGCACATATCGCCAATAGCGACCAAAATGGGTAACATCACAGTCAATGAAATGAAACGGGTCGAAGCCAGTTTTTTATAGGGATTCGTTCCGAGTGCGCGCATGGCATCGATTTGTTCCGTGACCGCCATTGAACCGAGTTCTGCCGTTATTCCGGCGCCGACTCGTCCGGCAACTACCAACGAGATGATGACTGGTCCCAGTTCCCGCACCAAAGCAACACTGAGGACAGAGCCGGTATACATTTTTGCGCCGTAAACCGCCATTTCATGGCCGAACTCCAGTGCCAGTACCAATCCCGTAAAAGTGGAGGTCAAAATCACAATTGACAGTGATTTTACGCCAATGCTGTACATCTGAAATAAAATATCACGCAGGTAAAAAGGTTTGATAAATGCCAGAAACAGTGAACGTCCGAACATTTCTCCCAGGCCGTGAACATTGATGAGAAATTGTGCGATATTTTCCTTATTCAATCTTCTTGTCATAATTCCGACTTCCATATGGGTGACTTTCGGCTCTCTTTTTCGGCCAGTCCACGTGAAATGACAAGATTTGCGGCAATCAGAAACAAGAGAAACAGTGCAAGCATCATATATTTTAATGCCTGAAATGATGGGATTCCGATGACGGAGAGCGCCAGCACAAAAATGAAAATAAAAGAGCTCGCCAAACCGAGGTATTCAATAAAAGCAAAGGGACCGTTTCTAAAGGCATCAAACATCAACCCCATACCGGCAAGAAACAAGGCAAAAAGGTGAACGAGCAGCAACAACGCCGGAAAAATCACGAGAATGATAAAAAACACCGTGAAACGAGCGAATTTATCGATTAATTTGCGGATCGCTACGGGTTTGATCTCAAGCGGTTCTTCATCATTCACATTGACATGATCAAAATTGATTTCATGCACCTTGTGGCGAAACTTAATTTTGATGACTTGACTGTCGAAATATAGAGAGCCGACAGCGCTGCTGTTATACAGGGAATCATTGGGTTGGGTGCCGAAAAAAAGGCGAATCTTTTTATCCAGTTCGATGACCGCCGGTACATGACCAATAAAATCGAGCTTGTGATCATAGAGTAACAATGTCGGGGTTTGTTCGGTCAATGCAGGATAATAAAGATGAAGATATCGGAATGCGCGTGTTAGATGCGGCAAAATCAATGAGGCGCACACCATGATCGATGCCAACAAAATTATAATAAACGAATAAATTTTTCGCTTAAACCAGGACGGCATAAAAATTCTCAGCGATAATCGTTGGCAAATTCTTCACCCATCAATACCCTCTGTGCACCGAGCGCCATTGCCTCCATTTCCAGTTCGCCGGGAAGCACTATAACTGGAGCAATAAAGGAAATCCTTTTTTTCACTTCACTAATGATGGAATTAGAATGGGCCAAACCGCCGGTAAGAACAATCGCGGAAATTTTACCGGACAGAACGGTCGCCATTGCACCAATTTCCTTGGCAATCTGATACACCATAGCGTCAAAAACGAGTTTTGCAGAGGCATTGCCGTTCTGAATCATCTTTTCAACTTGGGCAATGTCCGCTGTTCCCAAATATGCTTTGACGCCTCCTTCACCCATGATCATCTTTTTCATCTGTGTGTGAGTATATTGACCTGAAAAACATAAATTAATCACCGGTAAAAGAGGCAAAGTTCCAGAGCGCTCGGGCGAGAAAGGTCCGGCACTTGAAGCGTCATTGACATCGATAATACGGCCTTCACGCATGGCGGCAACTGAAATCCCTCCTCCCATATGCACCACAACATAATTGACTTGATCGACCTGGACATTCTGTTTTTGGGCCGCCCATATAGCTGCCGACCGCAGATTCAGAACGTGAGCAAGTGCACGCCGCTCGATCAATGGATGGCCTTAAAGTCTGGCTTCGGGCTCGAATTCATCGACTGAAACCGGATCCACTATAAAAGCGCGACAATGAAACATATCAGCAACATTTTTTGCCAACGCACATCCCAGATTGGCAATATGTTCTCCTTGAATCCCTCTGCGCGCGTCTGCAATCATCGTATCATTCACTTCGAAAACCCCGCGCGTTACGGGTTTCAACAGCCCCCCTCGACCAACAACGGCATCGAGCTCTTTGACCGCATGCTTTTGCAGAAAGGTGGTAGCCACCTGCAGGCGAAAATCAAATTGCTCCCATAGCGAAACGAAAGATTTGATAAGGTCATCAGGATGAGCGACGGTTTGAGAGGCGATGAGGTGCTGTCCGTTAAAAAGGGCAACTTTGGTGGACGTCGAACCAGGATTGATGACGAAAATCTGAGGCAAAGTTGTTTGTTTTATGGACCACATCCCTAAGCTTTCCGTTCGGTGATGGCAAGGGTAGATAATATACACAGGTCGCATCTGACTTGCAAGAGAAATCAATTTCTGTATGAAAAAGATTAATCACGCAGCCTATATCTCACAAAAGAGAACTGTTTGTCATCCAGAGCTGTATGGTCATTCCCCATAGCCCAACGATTTTTAAGCGCGGGTAAACGGATATCAAGGTAATCGATTTGTATTGTCAATAAAAAGCAATATATTCTCAACAAATCATATGAAAATGCTATGGAACGAGAGCTGCTTTTTTTATTCAACGATTATTTTCAGACGCACGCCTGTCAGATTACAGCTTTGAAAGGTGACGGTTCTGATCGCAAAATCTATCGCATATCCGACAGTCGAATTTCCGTAATCGGGATATGGGGACCCAATCGAGCTGAAAATAACGCATTCGTCGGATTCTCCCGCCATTTTGAAAGAGATGCCTTACCCGTGCCGCATATTTATTGCTATGAGGAAGCACAGGGTTTATATCTTGAGGAGGATCTCGGCGATATCACCCTCTTCGATTGGATGAACGCTGAACGTTGCTCAGAGAATTTTGAAAGTAAAAAAGTTGATCTCTATTCACAGGTTCTCGATTTCCTTCCCCGATTTCAAATTGAATCCGGCAGGCGGATCGATTTTTCCCTTTGCTGTCAAACGGAAACGTTCGCTGCAGAAGCGATACGGTTTGATTGGGCCTATTTCAAACGGACTTTTCTGCAACACTTTACCTCGAAACCCTGGGATGCCGCTGCGTTGGATGACGACCTGCAGATATTAATTCAACGTCTGTTGGTCGAGAAACCGAATTACTTTTTATATCGTGATTTTCAGTCCCGCAATATTATGCTGCATAACCATCAACTCTATTTTATCGACTATCAATCCGGAAGACGAGGCGCTTTGCAGTACGATCTGGCGGCACTCCTCTATGACCCAAACGCGGAATTGGATGAAACGAATCGCGAAGGTCTGATCGAACTTTACCTGCTCAAAGCTGATCGCTATATAAAATTAAATCATCGCCGCTTTATAAAATACTTTAATGATTTTGCATTAATTAGAGTATTGCAGGCTTTGGCGGCTTTTACTTTTTTATCATATGACAAGAACAAACAATACTTTTTAAGGAGCATTCCGCCGGCATTGGAAAATATCACTCTTCTCTATGCAAAAAGTGATGCATTTAAACAGATGAAAACACTCGCCCGAATTTTCTTTGATGACATTATGCAAAATGACAGGGTTATGCAAAAGGTGCAGTCATGAACGCCATGGTGCTGGCTGCAGGTTTTGGAACCCGGATGAAACCTTTGACCGATCATCTCCCCAAGGCATTGTTGCCGATCCATGGAAAGCCTCTTATTGAAATGATTCTCAACCAATTGCAAAGCCAGGGTTTCGATAAAATTGCTGTTAACGCCCACTATCACGCTGGAAAAATCAAAACCTTTAT
>RPQV01000208.1 GCA_003818595.1 Calditrichota bacterium | reverse complement strand
TCTTACTTGGCAAGGCATTGTTTTTATCATTCGACGCCGACGTTGGTGGAGAATTGTCACGAGCGCTCAGATTTGCTATGACAAAGAATGGCGGCGGCTAATCGCTAAATGGTCTGGTTTATTCAAAATAAAGCGATCTGTGACGATCAAAATGTCTACATCCGTTACTACGCCGTTTACTTTGGGCATTCTGAATCCAGTGATTGTTATGCCTGTTGTGAACAATAGACGATTATCTCTGCATGAGGAGTCTTTTATCGCCCATGAATTGGCTCATGTGAAACGATTCGATGACGCGTGGATACTATTTCAAAGCATTGTCAATATTTTATATTTTTTCCATCCGGTTTTGTGGTTCGTAAATCGCAAAACATATACCGCCCGCGAATGCATTTGCGACAATTTAGTTATGGCAACCGGTGCTATTTCGCGAACACTGTATGGTCAAGGTTTGCTTTTTTCATACAAATCAACATCTTCCGAAATGGACCAACTATTACCGGCTTTCAAGAGCCGACCGTCAGCAGCAAGAGAAAGAATTGAAAATCTGATGAAAGGAAATCAAATGAAAAACTCATATGTCATTAAAATGATCATCGCCTGCAGTGCTCTTTTTATTCTTCCGCTGGCTGTAAATTCGAATGACTCATCACCTCGTCAGATTGCCGAAACAGAAATCACATTGCAGCAAAGTGCGCTATTTACTTTGCCAATTTCTCCCGGTTCTTATGCAATAACATCCCGCTACGGATCACGTCTGCATCCCATCACCCACCGGGAATATTTCCATCGGGGCATTGATTTGTCCGCAGCAAAAGGTACTCCTATCGTTGCGGTTGCTGAGGGTGTCGTTCAAAAAGCAGTAACCCGTGAAATGCTGCGCACAAGCGATGAAAAGACCAAGGCCAATGGACTCTATGTTGAAATTCAGCACGATCAAGGATATATGACCCGTTACACACAAATGGACACATTGATGGTCAGCGTGGGGCAACGAGTTGAACAAGGAGAGAAAATCGGAACGGTGGGCAGTTCTGGATTGTCAACAGGCCCTCACCTACACTTTGAGATATGGAATAATGAATCTCATATCAATCCCGAGGACTTGATCGATTTTTAGTCCTTTCCCCGCACAGATCATTTGATTCCACCTTTTTGCCAGAGGTGATCATTGAGGTAACTTCAACCTTGAATCATTGAAAAATGATGCTTACCTTAATTACTTTGGTATTTGAAAGATGTACTGGGCGTTAAATGGTCAAAGTTCATGTTGGTTTGGATATTGGTTCAGTAAGCGCAAAATTGGTGTTTCGGGCGCCGAAAGGTTTTTCTTGTCATCAATCATCCATTCGCCAAAAATCGATTCGAGATGGTGAACTATTCCTCTTTGAGCCTTGTCGAGTTCTGGGCCGTCCCTTCTCAGCCGCTGCAGTTTTGTTGGGGGATCTTTATCAACTATTGCCGGAAACTGCTCAAATCAATCTGAGTTTGACAGGTTCTCAAGCGCAACTGGTTGCAGAGGCTTTAAGCGTTCCCTGTTTGAATGAATTCAAAGCGTTGGCGCGGGGAATCGTCGAGTTGATACCCACCGCGCGGACGATTCTTGAGATCGGCGGAGATGGTTCAAAGTATTTGCAGGTCACTTTTGACCGTGACCTTGGTGAATTAACTATTCTCGATTATAACAAAAATGGTGAATGCGCCGCTGGGACAGGTTCTTTTATAGACCAACAGGCGTCACGGATGAACTATCAGATTGAAGAAATCGGTCCGTTGGTACTTGCGGCAGATGGTTGTGCGAACATCGCCGGTCGTTGCTCAGTCTTTGCCAAGACAGACATGATTCATGCACAGCAAAGAGGCTATACCACCGGCGCCATCTTTCGTGGTCTCTGCGATGCTGTTGTGCGGAATTATAAGGGAACCGTTGTAAGAGGAAAGCCATTGATTCCGCAGGTGGTCTTTGCCGGTGGGGTTGCGGCTAATCAGGGTATTGTTAATGCAGTACGAAGAATATTTGATCTTGATGATTCCGTCTTGACTGTGCCGGAATTCTATCAGCATGGTCCTGCATTAGGATGTGCCCTCGATGTCGGCGGTAGTCCTTTGCTTAAAGATGCTGTTCAGCGAATGAGCGATCGAGGATTCGGTGCGATGATTATTTCGGATGCCTGGCCGCGACTAAGCACCTCTCGAGTGCGTTTTGAAAACCTTTCAGAACCTACGGTTCAGGTCAAAGGGGCATCTGGGAAAATTCGCGGATATTTGGGATTGGATATCGGTTCTGTCAGCACCAATCTGGTGCTCATTGACGAACAGGGTCGGGTGCTCGATCAAGTTTATACTCGCACGGAGGGACGACCGCTGCAGGTGGTTCAGCGCGAAATGGCTTTTTGGGCAGAAAAATGGGCTGATAAAATTGAGATTCTCGGCGTCGGTGCAACCGGTTCCGGACGTGAGCTGGTCGGAGAGGTCGTCGGCGCAGACGTGGTTCATGATGAGATCACCGCGCACAAAACCGGAGCTTGTACTTTATCGCAACTTTTGTTTAATGAATCGGTGGATACCATATTCGAAATCGGCGGGCAGGATTCCAAGTTTATTTCGATCGATCAAGGCGTCGTCGTTGATTTTGCCATGAATGAAGCGTGTGCGGCCGGCACCGGTTCCTTCCTCGAAGAGCAGGCGGGTAAACTGGGCATCTCGATCCAGGATGATTTTGCGGAATTGGCACTTGGTTCCCTCCATCCAATACGGCTGGGTGAGCGCTGTACGGTATTCATGGAAAAGGATGTTGCTGTCTTTATGCAGCAGGGAAGAGACATTGGCGATATTGCCGCAGGTTTGGCGTTTGCGGTGGTTTACAATTACCTCAACCGCGTTGTACGCGATCGAAAAATCGGCAAAAAAATCTATTTTCAAGGAGGAACCGCATATAACCGTGCCGTCGCTGCCGCTTTTTCCACAGTCCTTAATCAGGAAATTGTCATACCACCTTACAACGGGGTGCTGGGTGCTGTCGGTGCAGCGTTACTGGCACGAGAAAAATATAATTATTCTCCTTTTGCCACGCGTTTTCATGGTTTCGATTTGTCGTTGATTCATTTTGAAAAACGTCAATTCATCTGCAAGTCCTGTTCGAATCAATGCGATATCCAGGAAATCATTATCAACGGGGAGCACACCTATTGGGGAGACAAGTGTTCTCATCGCTATAGAAGACGGAAAAAAGCGCTGCAGCGGCCTGTTGTCCCCGACCTGTTCGATTTTTATCATCAATGTCTGCATGAAAATATTCCCGGACCTGATGGATTGGGCATCCGTATTGGTATTCCCCAAACACTTTATTTCTGGGATCGTTTTCCCTTTTTCGCCGCCTATTTTTCTCAAATCGGTGCCGAGGTCGTCTTATCCGATGATACTACGCAGAGCCTTGTTGCTCAAGGGAAAGAATTAAGTGTGGCTGAGCCCTGTTTTCCCGTCATCGTTGGTCATGGTCATTTTAAAAATCTGCTGGAAAAAGAGGTCGACTATATTTTTATGCCGCAGATTATCAATAGTGAGACTGAAAATCCGGCCGTGCAGTCATGGGCTTGTCCTTGGGGACAAACACTGCCCTTGGTAATACGCAACACTCAATTGGGGGAAATGGTTTTTGAAAAATTGCTCATGCCGGTCCTTCATTTTCGTGACGGCATCGATTTCATCAAAACTGAAATGTCGCCCATTGCCAAAACTCTCGGTATATCGAGGAAGCGGCATGAACGTGCCGTGGAGCATGCTTATTTCGCCCTTGATCAATTCAGATGCCGGATTGCACAGGCCGGTCGCGAATCGTTGGATTTGCTGTCCCGTCATCACCGACAGGCGATAGTCATCATTGGTCGGCCGTATAATGTTTATGATGCCGGAGTTAATCTGCATGTACCACAAAAGCTGCGCGATCTCTATGGGATGGATGTGATTCCTTTGGATTTTTTACCGTTGAAAGGTATAGAGATACATCGTGTCCATGAGAATATGTTTTGGAATTATGGCAGGCGAATTCTGCAGGCATGTGTGTATGCAGGCAGAGCTAAAAATCTTCATGTTATTTATTTTACAAATTTTAAATGTGGTCCAGATTCGTATATCAAACATTTCGTTCATGATGCTGTTGGTTCTCCCTTTTTGTCATTGCAGTTTGATGATCACAGCAATGATGCCGGCATTTTGACGCGATGCGAAGCCTATCTTCAGAGTAAGGGATTACTGGATAGGGATCGAGAAAATATTCATGTACCTCTGCAGGAAGTCTATGTTGATCAAAAGTAAAAGAATTTGTCTGCTTTTCATATTTGTGATGGCGATCTTTACGTTCAGTCGTGCCGATGAGAGCGGAGTTCCTCTGATAGGAATCACTAGTGATTTTGAAGCCGATGAAAAGGACAGTGTTGGTTCTGCCAATACACAGATGTCATATGTCAATGCTATTCTGGAGTCAGGCGGTCTACCTCTGCTCATCCCTCCGATTCGTGGGGAGGATGCCGTGGATACTTTCTGCTCATCCCTTGATGGTCTGCTCCTCATCGGAGGCCTGGATGTATGGCCCAGTGCATATGGCGAAAAAGCGCATACTTTAGTCGATTCGTTGCCTGCACGGCGTTTTCAATTTGAACAGCGGCTTATTAAAAAGTGGTTGAGTCAAACCGATAAGCCGCTGTTGGGTATTTGCTTGGGCTGCCAGTTCACAAATGTGATCTGCGGCGGTACTTTGGTTCAGGATATCCCCTCACAAGTTTTTAATGCGCTTCGACATCAGCAATCAGGAGGTGTTTTCCATGGAGTCAACTTGATCGCCGGGACAAGGCTGCAGCAGATATTCGGTCAAGATCAACTGGTGGTCAATTCCAGTCACCATCAGGCGGTGAAAAAGGTTGGAAAAGATCTGACGATTGCCGCGCAGTCTGCAGATGGGGTAATTGAAGCGCTTGAACTTCCTGGAGATCGTTTTGTGCTTTTGGTACAATGGCATCCGGAGCGACTGGAGGAGCAACATCGGAAGATGATTTTCGGTGCCTTCATTCATGCTTGCCAACTGGCAACCGAAGTTGAGCGGTTGAAAGAGTCAGCAAAATCGAAGGCCGGAAAGTGAGTCGGGGAATGATTCCTGTACGATCATCATGAATATCAAGAACTTGACGAAAGCATGGAAATGAGCTCTCTCCCGCTTAAAGAACGGACTCTATACATACCGCAGATGAGTTATGAGGGTGCAGCCTGCATGGCTGCAGCATTTCGTTCGATCGGTGTGAATGCACAGCCGACACCTGAGGACGACATTCATAGCTATGAGCTGGCCCGCCGATATCTTTCCGGTGACGAGTGTTTGCCGGAAGCGGTTACTTTGGGCGGTTTTCTCAAAATTGCAGAACGTCCTGACTATGATCCGGAAAGGACCGCTTTCCTTTTACCGACGTCGAACGGTCCTTGCCGTTATGGCCATTATTTGCCGCTTGCTCAAAAGGTATTTCATCAGATTCGTGGCGAGGCGGTTATGTTTACTGCGCCCACCAGTAACGATGGTTATGGCGGGATTGGCGACGAAGCTCAGACACTGGTTCGCACCGGATGGCGGGCGCTGGTTGCTGCCGATTTATTACGAAAGATGCTTTTAATTACACGACCGTTTGAAATTCACAGCGGAATGAGTGATCAAGCCTTCAATGTGTCTTTGGAGGATATTTGTTCTGTCATCGCTCTACGAAATGTTTCTTCGCGGAAAAAATTGCTCGCCCTTGCAGACGCATTAAAAAGATCTCATGATCGATTTTTATCGATTCCTGTTGATCGTTACCGCTTCAAATTGGTCATTGGCATCGTGGGCGAAATCTTTTGTCGCCATAATCATTTCTCGAACAATCACCTGTTTCGCCGTATTGAAAAGCTGGGAGGGATTGTTTGGATTTCCGATATTGCAGAATGGGTGCTGTATACGACGGATGAGGAGGAGATGCGGCTGCGACGCTATGGCAAGCAACTGAGCTTCCAGATGCTGGGATGCAAATTGAAGCAGGCAGTGATGCGACATGATGAGCACGTGCTGAGTTCCATCTTTGTAGAGTCATTTGCAGAGTATCCGGAGCCTAAGCATGTTCGCGAAATTCTCGAGCTGGCGCGGCCCTATTTGCCGAGAGAAGGAGCGAACGGCGAGATGGTGATGAGTATGGGCAAGACGCTATGGTATCAGCAAAAAGGCGTTGCCGGCGTGATTGATATCAGCCCCTTCACCTGCATGAACGGCATTATCACTGAAGCTGTTTATCCACGAGTCAGTCGAGATTTTAGGGGATTTCCAATACGCGTTTTTTATTTTGACGCTCAGAAAAATGATTTGAACAATGATCTGGAGATTTTTATGGAATTGGCGGCTCACTATGCCGCTCATAAAAAAGCCTCGTCGGGGTGACGAGGCTGAAATTCGACAGGGTTTATTTTACTGCGCTGACTTTTGTCGCTTGAGGGCCT
>RPQV01000207.1 GCA_003818595.1 Calditrichota bacterium | reverse complement strand
CGCCGTCATCGGTGACATAGACCTCCCCATGCTGGTAGGGACTCATGGTCCCGGGATCGACATTCAGGTAGGGATCGAGTTTCATGATGGTGACTTCGAATCCGCGCGCCTTTAATAATCGACCAATCGATGCGGCGGCTATTCCCTTGCCCAGCGAAGAAACGACTCCGCCGGTCACAAAAATATATTTGACTCTCTTGCTGCTCATCAAGCCATTTCCTTCATCCGTTGTTCAACTTTGCGGACATCGTCCGGTACATCAACACAAATGGGATTAAAAGGGCACAGCCCAACCTGAATTGTATAGCCATTCTCCAGAGCGCGCAGTTGTTCCAGCTTTTCAATCTGCTCCAGTTGCGATGGCGGCAATTCGGTTAAAGTAAACAGAAACGAACGCCGATATGCATAAATTCCAATATGATCATAATAAGGAAAAGTATCGATCCATTTAGCCTTTTCAACATCGCGGGCAAAAGGCACTGCCGCACGACTAAAATAAAGGGCGCGCTGATATTTGTCAATGATCACCCGCGCTTTGTTCGGATTCTCCAAATCATCGCGATCGATGATGCGCCGCGCCAAAGTCGCCATATCAGCAGCCGGATTCCCGGCCAGCGTCTGCGCGACCAAATCAACAGCATCCGGTTCAATCAGCGGCTCATCGCCCTGAACATTCACCACAATAGTGCATTCCAATTTCCTGCAAACCCATGCGGTACGGTCAGTTCCCGAAGGCAATTCGGCAGGTGTCATCTCAACCTCGCCGCCAAATCCTTGAACTGCCGCTACAATGCGATCATCGTCGGTCGCCACAATCACGCGGCTGATGGTTTTAGCCAGACACGCACGCTCGTACACCCATTGAACCATCGGTTTGCCGGCAATCATCGCCAACGGTTTACCGGGAAACCTCGAAGATGCCCAGCGGGCAGGAATGACCGCTATAATCTCTTCACCCATTGTCATCCAATCACTTTCGGCACACTGAAAAAACCATGCTTGGTACGCGGCGCATTCTGCAGCGCCTCGTCCTGACTCAACCACGGCTTCAACTCGTCAGGCCGAGTGACATTGCTGATATCAAGAACATTATAGGTGGGCTCGATTGGCTCGGTATCCAGTTCATTCAGCTTTTCCATATATTGAAGGATCTGATTGAACTGCTCGACAAATTTTGACTTTTCTTCTTGATTAAACTCGAGCTTCGATAGCCGGGCTATCACATCAACCTGTTCCAGCGTCACAGACATAACAGACTCCCATCAGAACTTGACCATGTAGACAAATATAAAGTACTGAACCGTTAGAGTCAAGTTAAAATTAACCATCATGGCATACTTTTTGTAGAAACATTTTCGTAATTCAGAGAAAAAATAGAAATCAGATAAATGGGGAGAGGATTGTAAAGCAGAGAATGATCTCCTACGCCCTCATCTCGCAGTGATCAAAAAAAAAGCGCTGCGGAATGACGCAGCGCTTTACACTTAGGCGATGATGGTGACGTACTTGCGGTCTTTGCCTTTATTGTAGAATTTCACCGTTCCATTGATCTTGGCATACAAAGTATCATCACTGCCGATTCCAACATTCTCACCGGGGTGGATGCGCGTCCCGCGCTGCCGAATGATGATGCTTCCAGCAGAAACAACCTGTCCGCCAAAACGCTTGACACCCAACATCTGAGGATTGCTGTCGCGTCCATTTCGACTGCTGCCGACGCCTTTTTTATGAGCCATTCTGAAATCTCCTTATTGCAGACCCGCACTCAGGCAATAATATCTTTGATTTGCAGTGCGGTCAGTAGTTGACGATGACCGTTCATTACGCGATAACGTTTCCGACGTTTCTTCTTAAAGACGATGACCTTTTCGCCCCGCTTATGCTCGACAATCGAGGCTGTTACTTTGGCGCCGTCCACAAACGGCTTTCCAACAGTGACGCCATCTTCACCCACAAGCAGCAGAACTTTGTCAAATTCGATATCCCCACCCGCTTCTGCACTCAGACGGTTCGAAACAACGATATCGTTTTTTTTAACTTTAAATTGCTGTCCGGCTATATCGATTACAGCATACATGAGGTTGATTCTCCGTAGGTTAACATTTATCCAAAAGCCTGATAAAGTACACAAAAAAGCACAAAAAGTCAAGATATATATTTATCTGTGAGGTCATCTCCGCCCATTTTATCCAGAAATCGGAATTCATCCATGCTGATATTCTCATCACTGATGATCTTGAAGCGCATCCAGTAACTCCAACTAAAGCGACGAATGAGGCTGCGATAACCGGTAGTGATGAATTTGGCGAGCTCGGGATGAACCACCAACTGCACACTCCGATCGCCGCCTTCGCTGCGATAACGCTTGATCCAACGCTCGATCCTCGCCGTAATGGTGGTCTTGGAAATGATGCGCCCAGTCCCGACGCAGGCCGGACAAGGTTCGCTGATCGAAAACAACAGTGCCGGCCGCACGCGCTCACGCGTCATTTCAATGATGCCGAACTCTGACACCGGCGTTATATTCGCCTGCGCCCGATCCCGACGCAGCTCGTTCTTGAATTCCTCGTATAACTTTTGCTTGTTCTTCGGATCAACCATATCAATGAAATCGACAATGATGATACCGCCAATATCCCGCAGACGCAGCTGACGCGCGATCTCCCTCGCCGCTTCCAAATTCATCTTGAGACTATTGGCATCATGATTCGACCTTCCGGTGAATCTGCCGCTGTTGACATCAATGGCGGTCAAGGCCTCGGTATGGTCGATGAAGAGATATCCGCCGCTTTTCAACCAAACCTTTCGCGATAAACTGCGGTTGATTTGCGCCTCGATGGCAAACTCATCAAAAACCGGCGTTTTTTTCTGATGCAGAATCACCCGATCCACCAGCTGGGGGGAAACCTCCTTCATGTACTTGGCGATTTCCTTGAACATTTTTTTATTGTCCACAATCAGCTTTTGAATATCCGATGTGAACAAATCGCGGATCACACTCGACAGCATGCCCACTTCTTTATACACCAAGGCGGGCGGATTTATGGAATACATCTTTTTCAACATCTGCTCCCATTTTTTCATCAGGCTGTCCAAATCCGCTTTGAGAGATTCTTCATCCTTCCCCTCGGCAACCGTGCGAATGACCAGGCCGAATTTATCCGGCCGAATGGTGCGGCCGATCTTTTTCAGGCGGAATTTTTCCCGGCGATTGAGAATTTTTCGTGAAACACCCACCACATTATCATTGGGAACCAGCACTAAATAACGACCGGCCAGGGAAATATTGGTGGTCACCCGCGCACCTTTTTGCGAAATCGGTTCTTTGGTGATTTGCACCAGTACTTTATCCCCGCGATTGAGAGGCACCCCGTCGGAACGCCCGGGCTGGACGGATTTTGCAAAAATATCTCCTTTTTTTAAATGAAAGTCATTCCCCAGAAAGCGTTCGTCCGTGTCTGAAAAATGCAGAAAAGCATCCTGCTTGTGCCCTATATCGACAAAGGATGCCTGAAGTCCTTTCAACACCTTGGCCACTTTGCCGTAATAGATATCCCCCACCATTCTCTCCTGCTCCGGCAGTTCATAATAAAGTTCCACCAACGTCTTGCTTTCGAGAATGGCAATCCGAGTTTCCCCAAGGGAAACATTAATCACTATACTTTTATCCATGAGTCCTCATTAATTCTATAATAGCCTGTCTCCGGATTTTTTAAATCTCCATGGGGTCGCGTAAACCGGCTGCATTGGAAATCCACAGCGCAACGCGATGCACCTTCATGGTTTTTATGTGCTCGCCTTTATCCGGAAACAATAGCGAAAGAAGCTCGCTCATGCGAACGGTCTTTCCCGCCAAAATTTTCGTTCTGATCAGGAGCCCTTGCTCCAGATCCCTATAGCTGTCCAGGAAGGGACGGATATCCAACTGTTTGGAATGGTTCTCCTTCCTGCGTTCGACTATCCATCCATCATCGGTTTGACCATTGTTCTGCAGTCTTGCCAACGCCGCACTTTTTTCAGCAGCGTTCATTCGGATCAGGTAATCCGCTCGATCAACCTGCGCACTGATCGGCTTGAGTTTTACATCCGACACGATGATTCTGATGATGGAAATCCCCTGCGGCAGTTGCGGAGCGAGCAGTTCCCGCACATTCATGCCGTCACTCTGAAACACCTGAAGATCCACATACTCGGCATCGCTGGTCAATCCCATGGCGAGAGAAGGTCCAAAGGTTAATTTGGGATGAGGATTAAATCCCTCGGTAAAAACCAGCGGCAAACGAGCGCGCCGAAACGCCCGTTCAAACATCCGCAGCATATCCAGATGCGAAAAGAACAATAGTTGATCTCCCCGACTGTAATGAATGCGCACATGCTGAACAGAAAGCTGCGGCGCCGTCTCACCGGACAATACGGTCAACGGCGGTGATTCCCATGATTGAACGGCGCCAATCTCCGGTCGCGCGCCGTGTATCAATTCTCTGCATGCCTTTTGCCCCATCAAACCGCAGCGGCTGCAGGAACTAAATCGGCAATCCGGAAGCTGTTCTTCTCTCAAAGCACGACTGAATTCATCCTGCAGGAATTTATTGGTTACCCCCTTGTCAATGTGCTGCCAAGGCAAAGGTTGCGATACGTCATATCCCTGAAGAAACTGCTCAAAGGTGAGCTGGTTTTCATTCATCGCCTGGACATAACGCTCAAATTTAAAAAAATCAGACCACCCGTCCAAATACGCCCCCAATTCCCATGCCCGTTTCAGAACAGCCGCGACGCGCCGATCACCCCGCGCCAGCAATCCCTCCACTAAAGTGGTCTCGGGATCACGAAAGCTCAGCTTCACATTTTTCCATTTCATATGGGCCGCCAACAGCGAGATCTTGCGACGAGTTTCACTCATGCTGTCCTGCCCAACCCACTGAAATGGTGTATGCGACTTGGGGATAAACGGAGAAATCGACAGATTGATTCTCCCATGATAACGGGCGGCAATACGACGAACCTGATCCACCAGATCGATCAATCCCAGCAAATCCTCATCTGTTTCTGTCGGATGACCAATCATGAAATAAAGTTTGATCAGATTCCATCCCTCCTGAAAGGCCAATTCAACGGCACGCAACAGCTCAGCCGCAGTCGTCGCTTTGTTGATCACATCGCGCAACCTCTGGGTTCCCGCCTCAGGCGCCAATGTCAGCCCAGATTTACGCACCCCCCGAGCAAAACGGGCAACCTCCGGCGTGAAACTCTCCGGCCGCAAAGACGGAAAAGAAATATTCACTTTGTCCTGAGCAAATGCACGGCTCAACAATGGCAAGAGCTCCTGCAGATTCGTGTAATCGGATGTTGACAAGGACACCAGAGATATTTCTTCGTAACCGGTTGCCGAGATGTTGTCGACAGCCTGAGCATACAGTTCATGTGGTGAACGCTGGCGGACCGGCCGATAGATAAAGCCCGCATTACAGAAGCGACAGCCGCGCGAACAACCGCGCGCAATCTCCAACGAAACCCGATCATGGGTTGTTTGGATCAGCGGCACCAGCGGACGCTGCGGATAATATTCCGCTTTTAATTCATGAATCGTGCGCGCGCGAATCCGTTGCGGCAGGCTCTTTTCTGCGGGCGTCAGCGAAATAAAGCGACCCTGATCGTACACCGCCCGATAAAACTGAGGGACATACACACCCTCGACACAAGCCAAACGATGCAGAATCTCCCGCCGGGACCAAGACTCGTTTTTCGCCTGCCGCATGACCTCAACAATTTCAACGACGATCTCTTCACCATCCCCGATGATCAGGGCATCAAAAAAATCGGCCGCCGGTTCCGGATTATAAACCGAAGGTCCACCCCCGATAACCAAAGGCAATCCTTCGCGTGCTGACGCATCAATGGCTACGCCCCCTAAATCCAGCATGTTGATGATGGTGGTGAAATGCAGCTCGTATTGAAAGGTAAAACCGAGAATATCAAATTCGCTGAGGGGAGAGAAGGTCTCCAGTGAAAAAAGCGGCGTCTGGTGTTCGCGCATCCGCTTTTCCATATCCGGCCAGGGAGCAAAAACCCTTTCCGCAAATACGCCGCGCTGTTGGTTCAAAATATGATAAAGGATGGAAAAACCCATATAAGACATCCCGATTTCATAAACATCGGGAAAGACCAACGCAAAACGAACTTCTGTTTCGGCCGGATTTTTGCGAATACAGTTGAATTCATTGCCGACATATTGCCCCGGCTTGTCGACAAAGGGGAGCAAATCATTATATATGGATTCTCTCAGAAAGTTGGATCTATTTTTCACAGGTTAAAATTTCCGATTTGGCATTGCCTCCTGACATCCTTGCATTGCAGTAATGTACATCCTGGAGCTGATGATTCAGATGACGCCGTCACCAGTGCGATTCATCGCAGAGAGCTGCATTTGAACACCAAATATACGATTTTTTTTTGAAAAAAGGAAAGGTGAAAACGCAAAAATGTATAAAGGCTCCGTACGAGATGATCTTTGCG
>RPQV01000206.1 GCA_003818595.1 Calditrichota bacterium | reverse complement strand
TTCATAGTACCGCTCAGCCACGCCTGAATAACCTCTCGCAGATCCCCGGCAATAAATGGTATCACCTCGATTCCGTAAGCAGCGGCCATGGCGTGTAAGGGCTTGGAAATTGCGCCGCACACCAGCGCGCCGACTCCAAGCTCCGCCAAACGAAGCGCCTTTAGAGCCGGTAGTCCGTCGGCCAGAGCGTGTTCCGTTTCCGCAATAATTTTTCCGGACTCGATCTCAACGACACAAATCCTCCGCGCAATGTCAAAGACCGGCGCAATCCGATTGTCCCAGAATGCAAATGCGGTTTTCATCGTCCGATGTCCTGTGCTTTATTCATGAACTATACGCAGGCAATTGCCGCGCCATAATGCGAGCATATAATTCGACAAGGTTAACCTGATAATTTTAAGAGAGATAAGGAAAGCAAAACGGAGAAACATCCCTTAACAGAACTGCTTTTAAGCTACTGTAGTTACTAACCACAGTTGCATCATCGCTACTGTTTCCGACCTCGCGTGCGGCCGTCCTGATCGGGAAGGGGAATGCCCAGTTTCTTCATTCGGCGGTGAAGCGTGGTTTTATGAATGCCCAGTTCCTTTGCTGCGGCCAGACGGTTGAAGGTATTCCGCTCCAGGGCAGCGCGGATGGCTTGAGCATCAATAATTTCGTGGGCGGAGTGCGCGTTGGAATCAATGGCTGCCGGTGTATCGCGGGCGGTCAATTCACCGGGCAAATGCCGGATGCCGATGTGTCCTTTGCCGCAATAAATAAAGGCTCGTTCGATTGCGTTTTCCAATTCTCGGATATTTCCCGGCCAATCATGAGCCATGAGCAGGGACAATGCTTCCGCAGTAATTCCCTGCACCGATTTCTGCTGCAGGTGGTTAAAACGGACGATGAACTCCTCCACCAGCAGGGGAATATCTTCCTTTCTTCGGCGCAGCGGCGGCAGCTCCACGCGTACGATATTAATGCGGTAATAAAGGTCTTCGCGAAACACACCCCGGCGCACCTGTTCGGCCAAGTCTGTATTAGCAGCGACAATAATCCGCGCGTCGGTGCTTTCAGAACGGACTGCCCCCAACGGTTCAAAAGTTCGTTCCTGCAACACGCGCAGCAGCCGCACCTGAAGGGCAGGGCTTACCGCGCCGATCTCGTCGAGAAAAATCGTCCCTCCTTTTGCCAGCGCAAAACGGCCGAGCTTGTCCCTGGCGGCGCCGGTAAACGCGCCTGCCTTGTAACCGAACAGTTCTGATTCCAGAAGCGTGTCGGGCAAAGCCGCACAGTTGACGGCAATAAAAGGGCCCTTGTTGCGGGGACCGAGTGAATGGATCGTCCGCGCCATCACCTCCTTGCCGGTTCCTGTTTCGCCGAGGATGAGAACCGTGCTGGGGCTGGCGGCGACGGCAGGCAGCACTTCGAGCACACGCTGCATCAAAGGGCTGCGGCTGGAAAAATCACCGACACGGAATTTTCCTTCCAACTCGCGGCGCAATGCCTCAACCTCGGAAAGATCGCGAAACGTCTCGGCGCCGCCGATCACGCGGCCGTCGGCGTCTTTCAAAACAGCCGTGGAAACGCTGATGGGAATGCGGCTGCCGTCCATGGCGATGATATATCCGGACTTGCCGATGATGGGCTTGCCTGTTTTCAGCGTCTGATGAAGCCCGCACTCTTCGCCGCACATGCTGGAGCGGAACACTTCGCTGCATCGCTGGCCGATCGCTTCGTCGCGGGAGACGCCGGTGATCTCTTCGGCCGCCCGATTAAATGACGTGATACGCCATTCCATATCCACGGTAAAAACGCCGTCCGAAATGCTCTCCAGAATGGCATCTGTGGGTGTTGTAGAATATGATTTTGAACGCTTTTTGTTGCGGACGCTCATCTTTTTGACCTTTGAATGGAAAATTCTTTACCTTGCTCTCTGAAATGCCGGCAGCCAATCAAAGTTATGCAAAACTCGAATACAAGTCAAGAAGTATACCGATTCCAACTCACCGGCAGATTTAATCTTATCCCGAGGGAATCAGCATGATTCCTTCCGGACTGTTGATGGGATCAAAGCGACCTTTAAGGCATCATACTCATTTTGATTCTCCTAACCTGAATTATTCATAAAAAAAGCTGCTTCAACTAACAAGTTTCTGATTTATATTGATTTGCAGTCCAATCAAATCGGAAACAAAATTAGAGAAACAGCCATGACTGAATATACGAATCAAACGATGCTTTATAAAGAGATTTCTCAAAGTCCAGATTGATTTCAACGGCGCAGAGGAAGGAAAGGGAGATTCGTTTACCATTAGACCCCCGCCGGCATTGATGCTTCCCCTTCATTATCAACTGCATCCTTTTGGATGATGCGCGCGTTGTGCCGGCGTGACTCGAACAACACCGCAGTGACCGGATCATCGGCAAACAGTGTACGTCCGCTGCGGTTGCTCTCATCATCGAGATACTGGAACAGCTGACGCCTTTCCTGCGCTGACGATTCAGCAAACTGCGCTGACAATTTCACAAGTGCGCTGATGATTCCCTCGTTACCAAGCTCCCAGACTGTGTGAAAACGCCTCCGGTCTCGGTGGCTGAGCGAAGTCGAAGCCCCGCTGCATCCGGGACGCGAAGCACAGCTTCGCACCCCATCTCCGTCCCAAGCTTCAGCTTGGGACGGAGATGAAGGTGTTCTTCATCTGACAGGAATGTCTAACCTACCAGTCAGATAGGCCCGGAGCCTCAAAAAACGAGGCATCCGGGGTTGTTCGACAGTCTCAAAAGATATCGGCTTTTTTAAATCCGAAAATCTTACTTGACAAACAACAATTTTTTCACATCCGTAAATGATCCGCAGGTCATCCGATACAGATACATCCCACTCTGCCGATCTTCCATGTTCAGAACCACCGTATGCATTCCCGCTTCCTGTACCTCATTGACCAACACCAAAGCCTCCCGACCCAGCATGTCATAAACGTCCAACCTCACCAATCCGCTTGCCGGCAATTCATAGCTGATGGATGTTTGCGGATTAAAGGGATTGGGGTAATTCTGATGCAGGATAAATTGTTCAGGAACGGCTTTTACAACATCGGGCATGAGCGCAAAGTCAGCAGCCATTTTACTCAAGCTCTTGACGATGCTGCAGTCATCGGCGTAAAAATTGGTGGTGCCGGAGGTGGTCTCGATATAAAAAGCAGCTTCGGTCAATGTTCCGGACCAGGTCAGATTGACCACGCCGGAAATCTGCTTCCAACTGGTAGTCGCCGACCCGGTGACGCCGAAATAGGTTGTGCCGCCTCCGTGGGTCAAACGCATGCTCACCTTTCCGGTGGCGCTGCCCGAAAACATTTTCATCCAGGCGGATAACTGATAATTGCCCTGCCCGCTTGCCGCCAACGCGCTGGTTATTATCTGCACCGGCCCGGCCCATGCAGCGGTACGGGAACTGGTGCGCACTCCATAAGAACCTGAATGTTTGGTCGTCACGCGAGAGATTGTGCAGCCCTGGCCGGCCCAGCTTGTGGTTCCACTTTCGAATCCGGGATTCAGCAGCAAATTCGTCGGAGCAGCGGTCGCTATATTCACCCAGTTCAGGTTAAAATTGCCGGCATCCATGGCAACCCGCATCACCTGTTGTCCCGCAGCAAGCGAGACGCCTGTTTTGGTGACCGTGGTCCACGTTTGCCAACCGCCGGTTTGCGGCACGGTCATGGTGCCGGTTTTATTGACGCTGCCGAATTCGATGTGCAGCGTCCCGCCGGTGCTGGGCGCAGCGACTCGGACTTCTACATTGTAGGTTCCGGCAGTGGCGACATTCACGGTATATTCAAGCCACTCGCCGGTGATGATCCAGCCGACATTGTAGCCGCCGCCGGTATCGGTGGTGCTTTCGATATCCACTCCGTCCGAGCGATACGCGCCGCCGCTGTTGGCACTGTCCGAGTCATGATAAGCAACGCCTTCCCCGCCGGTATCGTAATTTTCAGCCTCCATTTTTCCGGGAACAGCCCAGGCGGCGCCTCCGTACGGCGCCTGCGTGCCGCCGCCTCCCGGTTGGTTGTCATTGCGCTTTTCATACAGCCAGTCTTTGGTAAATCCGCCCATTTCACCGGAACCCACCCGCAGCGTATAGCCCGAATAATACATCGGCGGCAGCCATTCGTAATTGGCGCACCAGGCGGTCCAGCTCAACCCATTGGCCTGAATAAAATCCTTCAGCGGCTGGCCAAAGTTGGCAATGGTGCCGCAGGTGATGTCGTCGCAGGAGCTGCTGCTGAATCCCCACTCGGTCAGCATCACCGGGTAGACGGCATGGCAGGTGGTGATGTGATTCTGAATCCATGCGCGCGTGCCGGAATCCAGCCAATGAATGGGATAGACATGCGCCACATAAGCGATATTGCTCCCGGAAACCGGATATGTCGCCGCCGGCCCGATGATCTGCGACCAACTGGGGCCGCCAACGAGAATGATGTTATTGGCGGCATAAGAACGGATAATATTCACCCAGGGCTGCACATCATCGCGAAAATCAATCCAGCGCTGCGTCTCCGTACTGCCGGAGTTGATCGGTTCATTAAAAACCTCAAACAGCACATTAGAGTCATTGGCAAATCTCGGCGCCATATAGGTCCAAAAGTCGCGCGTCATCTGGTCGCGCGTCCAGGTGTCCGAGATATAGTGCCAGTCGATGATGACATACAAATCCTTGGTTTTGCAGTAATCCACCAAAGGACGTAATAGATTATTGTAAAAATCATTGCTCCCCGGCTGCCAGCCGAAGGGCGAGGTGAAACCTTCATCAGGCGGATAACACGCCAGACGAATAATGCGCGTGTACCAGCCGGGAGAACTGCCCGCCGGATCACTGGTGTTGGTGAGGCGATCGACCAGCGCATTCACGCCGCCGTACCACTGCTGCGTGGCGCCGATATCGATCATCGACACACCGCGCAATATAACCGTATTGTTATTGGGATCTTGGAATTGATTTCCCTGGGTATGAAGCCAGGGGGTGATCGAATAGGATAGAGTCGGCAGCACGATTAAAAGCAGAAGAACCAAATACATTTTTGCGAAACCCGAACCAGACATAAACACCTCCGCAATTCATTCATGGCGCTTCAATGATCCTGAATTTCGGCTCCCTCTTTTCACAATTATTTTTTGAAAAGGGGAGCCTTGGAAAATGAATTTCAGCCTCTTTGTTCTGAGAATGTTAAGCACTGATGGTTTCCCTTGTAATGTGCGGGTGACCTGTGTTTCATCCAATAGCTCATTGACGGCGTGTAATTCAAGAGGGCATTTTTTCAGGAGTAATTCATATATGTGTTGCCATCGTTGCTCTATGGTGAAGGAAATCCGTCGATTGTGGAGATGATAAAGCAATTAAAAATGGCGACAAATTCATCATGAATAGAAAAGAATGCGGGTCGGGTCGTGTTCGATATCATTGGTGATCAGGTGATGATTTAAAATAAACAATGTCGGGCAGGAAATCAATCAGAATGTTGACCAAGGGGTGCGGCGGAGTGAGGTGAGGAGTGTGATGGATATGATGGGTGTGAGGGCATAATTTCGTTTGAGTCGAATTGGGGTTGGACCAAATCAAGTCATTTTAATACATCATGATAACTGTAAATAAAAATATTTCAAACCTATTACAAACAACAGGTTGATTTTGTCTGACCTTGTTTTCACACCTCGCACGGAGACACAGAGACACGGAGGATAAAATAGCGGCACCTTTTTTTGTTGCATATAACTTTTCTCGGTTAATCTTGTCGCATTATCAGTGCGGTTTGATCTTTGCGATTTGGCGGTTTGTAGGTGATTCCAGATTGTCTATTTCAAGTCGAAAAGTGTTTTGTTCGCACTCTTATAGACGGGAGTGCAGACGGGTGGAGGAGAAAAAGCATACAGATGTTGAATTCATTGTCGGATCCAATCTGCGAAATCCTTTAATCAGCGTAATCTGCGGTTCAGACGGTGAAGAATGTCAGAATCACAGATTAAACAGATATGTGGATGAACGCAGAGGTGCGCAGAGGGATTGTCGGGATCGTCAGCGCACTTGGTTTAATCATTAGCGCAGTTGGTTTGATCGTCAGCGCAGTTGGTTTGATCATCAGCGCAGTTGGTTTGATCATCAGCGCAGTTGGTTTGATCATCAGCGCACTTGGCTTAACTGTCAGCGCCGTGGAGCAAGCTGTGTGGGAAAGATGAACAGACGGATTATTCGTCTCTAAACAGGCAGATGAAATTTTGCTGCGAAAGGAAGTGACTCACGCATAGGCGCAAAGTGCGCAGCGGCATGAATCCAAGTCATGGCGAAGCATCATGAACCCAAGTCATTGCGAGGCGTTCCCCTGTGCATCAGGCATTACACCAGCCTCCCCGGCGGAACGCCGAAGCAATCCCCGGCCTCCATGCACCTCCCCCGCAAAGGCCACCCTCTCACTCTAAGGCTGGTGAGTTGCTCTTTAGCCGGAGATTGCTTCGCCCCGCGCAGCATCAGTGCGAAAAGGCGCCATCGGGGCGGGGGCTCGCA
>RPQV01000205.1 GCA_003818595.1 Calditrichota bacterium | reverse complement strand
GCCAGCCGGTCGCGCGCCGCATGTGACGGTAAAAGTACTCCAGCCGAAAGCTCTTGCCTCCCTTCGCCCAGGCTACGAATTCAGCTCGCGAGCAAAGAAACCGATCATCTTCACGAAACTCAACCGGCAGGTCGAACATCTCGCCCCAGGTCTGCATCATTTCCCAAACGCGCCACTCCCCGGGCTGTGTGACGATGATACGGTCCACCTGATGACGTGAGAGCGCCCGGCCTAGTTCGCCGGTGAACGAGCCTGAATTGCCATAGTCGTCAAGTTGGACATAGTCCAACAACATGCCTTCCGCACGAAGGGACTCGGCAAAGTGACGCATCGCCGAAAGGACCAGGACAAGCTTCTGCTTGTGATGCGGCACATACGTGGTTTCATCGTGCACCTCTGCCATGAACACAACATCGCGCGTGTGATCCATGTCGCGCAGTGCGCTGATTGTCCGGCAAAGCTGATCGCCCAAAACAAGCCGGAGTGTTTTCATGGGAAATCCTCTCAGCCTTTGGTTCGCAGTGTCGAGCGACCGCCGTCGACACCAATGATCTGACCCGTGATCCAGTCAGCTTCCGGCGAGAGCAGGAAAGCGGTGATCGCCGCAATATCTTCGGGGGTGCCCAGCCGCTGTAGCGCATGCAGTTCGGCAATGGACGCCGTCATCTGCACGTTCGACAAAATGTCCTTGGCTAGCTGCGTGCGTGTGAGGGAAGGGGCAATGGCATTGACGCGCACTCTCGGTGCGAGCTCATTTGCCAAGGATAGGGTCAATCCGTTCACAGCCCCCTTTGCCATCCCTATCGACCCATGAAACGCAAAGCCCTGAAGGGCCGCTACGCTGGAGAAAAGCACTACAGAGGCGATTGCTTTACTTTTCTTGAGCGCTGGTAGCGCCGATTGAATGGCAAGCGCGGCGCCTATCGCATTGACCCGAAAATCGTTCAAGAAATCAGCTTCGGTGAGGCGTTGGAAACTACGCAGATTGATGGTGCCCACAGCATAGACAAGACCATCTAATGCATCTCTGGCATCTTCCGCGACCCGGGGAAAAAGGCTGCTGTCATTTACGTCACCTATCGTAAAACTGGCCTTAAGCTCCGCCGCAATGGCGGTTATCTTGTCTTCGCTTCGCCCCACCAGGTGGAGATCATAGCCACGCGCATGGAGGATACGGGCCGTGGCCGAACCGATGCCCCCAGAACCGCCATAGATTACAACTTTGCGTGTCATATAACTCCTCATTTCGTGATACAGAATCCCCCTGAGTGGTCATGGTTGAGCGTTGTGAAAGATCAACGTGCGGCCCAACCACAAGCATAACCGGTACCGCGGTGGTTGGGAAAAGGGTAGGGAAGCGGCATCCGGTTGATGCATTGGTTGGGCCAACGAAACGCTAGTTTCAACAAGTACCGGATAATCATGCAACGACAATGACTAACGTGATATGATCAGAAATCGCAGTATCACCTGTAAAGTCATCCGATCTATCTACTGAATCATATCCTTGAAAAACGAATCAAAACCCTGTAAGAACATTTATTATTCTCAATTCTAAATCTCTCTGCGCGATAAATTCTTCGCGTATCCGCAGGTTCTATTCTTACAATGTAGTGATCACCGTCCAGCATTCCGTGGGTCCGGTGGATTGGATTGTTGGCCGTTTATTCTCTCGTTTCGACTAAAGAACCATTGAGGAATTTGTGGATAATGCTTGACACATAAGTTTGATACGGCAGACCTTCATTTGCTGCTTTTCTTTGAAGTTCAAGCAGGTCTCTCTCAGAAATCCGTATATTCAGTCTCTTGTCCTTTCGCATAGTACTGCGGGCGTACGCGACCAACTCTTTTTTCCTTTTTGAGAGGTTTGCGACAGGGATCCATTCATCTTTCTCAAAGCTATCGAGTATTTCTTTTTCTTTATTCGTTAATTTAGTCTTCATGTTCATCTCCAAGATACTTTTGTGTTGCCTTACTGCTTGGTATGATGGTTTTCAAAAATACCGCTTCCTCATCCTCAACATAAGGTACCAGATAGACGTAATTATCTATACAAACAACCATGATTCGCTGTCCGTGGTATGTCTGCTGGTTGGGATGTTGATAATCATCCAATATACCCCCCCCTTTCAATGTAGAAAACTACATCCTCAAAACAAACACCACGAGACGCTTTAAGGGCTGCGCTTTTTTCTGTGTTCCAATTTATAATCTTCATATGCCCTTAATTTACCACATTGTGTGCATTATGGCAACAAATAAATTCTTATAGGCCTGGATCCAAGGCTCTTCCACTCCACCACGCGCTTCCGATCTGGCCCAGTCACTCCCTCGTCCAGCGAAAGACAACCGTCGCATTCGTCGAACAAGATCCGAAACCGGCGTCCGGTGCGCTTGTATGTGAACCACTACGAACCGAATACCTCGTACGTGTAGTTATGTTCGAGGATCAACGCTGGGACAAGAGCGAGCCGTCCATGCGTCACTACTCACCCAAAACCTTGAAATCCTGCCGTGTTTGGGTTAACAAGTTTCAAGCGTTTGTCAAAACCAAGTCGCCGCAACTGCTGGATTCGTTGGACGCAAAATCATTTATCATTTCGGAACAGTTTCGCCACCCACCTGCTCAAAGCCGGGTACGACATCCGTACCATCCAGGAGCTCCTGGGGCACAGCGATGTACGAACGACCATGATTTATACTCATGTCCCGAGGGCGTTACAGCCTGAAGAGGTGAAAAACCCGTATGACTTTACACGGAATATTGCAATTGATGGAAACCGGTAAAAACAATTTCACGGTGTTCGCTGCGCGAGCCGGAGTTTGCTTACGGCTGTCGGGGAAAATCGGGATCGGACCAAATCAACCTGTTGTTTGTAAAAGCTTTGAGATATTTTATTGCGCGAAAAAGGTTCTTGGATTCAATTTTTCAGCCCTGCAAATGCAGTTTATAGGATAATTGATGCATTCCAAGGCCTGTTTTCAAGGCTTTTTTGTAGTTATGACGATGTATATAAATGAGTTGATATGGACCGACACAAATGTGCTCCCAATGAGCTTTGGGGAAAAAATAAAACCCAGTCAGGGCTGCAAGCCTTGACTGGGTTCTTTATTTACAAAGAGCGTCCCTGCACAGCAGGGCAAAAAATTAAAATGTAAAACTCGCCCCAAACGATGGCACAATGCCGAGCACGCCGATGTCTCGATAAGAGAAATCGATCAGCACGTTTTTATTGCCCATGTATTGTTTGGAAATACCGGCGCCGAACGTCGGGCCGAATTCCGAGTTTTTCAGGAACAGCGCCCGATAACCGCCTCTCAGGTAAAACTTGCCAAAGCCCGGCAGATAGAGCGTGTACTGCAAACCAAGGTTGACGGTTTCGCTGTTGTTGTTCACGTGCAGGGCATCCACTGCGACGATGATTTTATGATTGTCGGTGTTCATCGGCGTGAGCGACATTCCGATCCGGAAAATCAACGGCAGCTCCCAACGGTCGGTCTCAAATTTTACTTTGGTGTCCTGATAGTTGCCCGCCTGATCCGGTAAAATATCATGCGAGCGCAGCAGATCAAGACCATCGTATTTCATCGGCGCGCCATAATTGGACAAACTCATGCCGATATTCAAACCACTCCCTTCACCTTTAGATGAAAAGAAAGGCGTATTGATGAGAACGCCGAGATCAAAGGCATAGGCTGATGCCGTTTCGTGCCATATGACGGATGAGATATACTTGGCGCTGGCGCCAAAGCCAAACCATTGCGCCAATTTACGGGCGTAAGAGAGCGAGAACGCATAATCATGCACCGAAAATTTTTCGCCCGTGCCGTCCTGATCCTCGACCGTCGTCACATCCATCTGACCATAGTCGGCGCCAACAGCGCCCATTGCAATGGTGCCAATGCCGGGCACGACGATGCCGCAGCCGGCGAATAATGTTGTGATATCCGCGATCCAGGGCTGATAGGTAAACATGGCTTCACTTTGCTGCATAAAAGAGAGACCTGCCGGATTCCAGTAAATGCCGGTCACATCATTGACAACCGCGACATACGCATCACCCATGGCGGTGGCCGCAGCGCCGTAGCTGACGCCGAGAAACTCGCCGGAGGTTGTTCCGACACGAATCGGCTCCTGCACAAAGCCTTGCTGACTGAGCAGCACTACCAGCGCGAGCATTATCACTATTTTATTTGTTTTTATATATTCCATAGAATACCTCGTTTGTTTGCAGAGTTACGTTGTTTCATCATCAATCAATGCCGCCTATTTAATCACTGCAAATTTGTCAAGTTTCTCTTTGCCTGTTTTATAGGATTTGATGTGATAGATATACACACCGGCGGCGATTTCCAAACCTTCATTGGTGAGCAGATCCCAATGCACAATGCCGTTGTTAAAACTGTTATTAACCTCGATGACATCGACAAGGTAGCCGCTCATGGTAAAGATTTTTATTTCGCACTCTGCGGGAACATTGGTGAACATGAGTCGACGCCGCTGGTTGAGCGCATTGTTGCGAACCGATGTTTCCATACTGTTGGTGAGAATGTAGGGATTGGGCACAACTTTGACTTTGGACAAATTTTCCTCGGCCACTGCTCCGCGTTTCTCAGCAGAGACGATTTCAAACAGAATGGAATCAGCCGGCGAAAGCGGGCGGATGAAATCAATGCGGAATACATCTCCGGGTTTGGGCATGGATTCTTCCGTTAATCCCTTGAAATTAAAGCTAAAGATGGTGCGGAGCCATTTTGTATTTTCGTCGTAGGAATATCCAACAAGCATTTCATCTTCCATCAGATCAAACGCGCCATTATTGTTCATATCTACCGGCACAATGTCGAGCTTTTTGAACTCGCCGGTTTCGGAATCGACAAAATGTCGATTTTCACAATAGAACGGCAGCGGTTGGTTCAGCAGAAGTTTGGAGGAAACGCGTTTGTTATCCGTACCGACCATCCTGATGCCGGCATACGGCGATGTGTAGGAGTTTTCGCCGGTGAATATCAGATTGTATTGCCAGGGGTAACTGGTCATGTTTGTGGTGTTGTACGACAAGTTGATTGGCGAATATCCCTGCACCCAGCCGGCGCCGGTCAGCGAATCCCATTGCGCTTCTTTGACGAGATCGCTCAAGCGCAACTGCAGTCCATGAAAAATATCGGACTTGACTTCGCGCAGGGTATTCAAATATCGCGCAATTTTGGTCGCGGAAATATTTTCCGCCAGAATATTAATGCCGATAAAATGGTTTGGATTTTCTTCATAAATTAATTCATTGGCGCCGTCGGTGATGTTATAGACCTGAAAGCCGTTGGTGTAATAATCGAGCTCCTCGGGTACGCGCGGCCGCACATTGAGCGTATCCACCGTGAACATTAACTTGTATTTATTGCCCGGTTTCAAGGCCATCGGATCAGCCACCTCTAGAGTGATCGTGCCGGTGCCGCCGAAATCATCCATATTGGTGATAAAATCGATTTCGGGTGCGGTAAAATCATTCACCGGAGGACGCGGGGTCACAATCGCTACATTCGGCGTGTTAAACGTCACGGCTTCGGTTTCGTCCATGACAATGGTTTTGACATTCTCCGACGGGGCAATATTCATCTCTTTAATGCCGCGGTCGTACGCGGTCAGGTAATAGTAATAGGTGCGCCCGTTGTCCACGTCCGTATCAATATAATAATGTTGTAGTCCGGAATTGCCGCCGAGGTAATAGCCTTCGCCTTCCACAAACGCGAAATCGGTAAAGCAGCTGAAATCGTTTTTCAGATCGCACTGAAAGATCGGCAGATTGCCGGCGGGATTGCCAAAACCATCGCGCAAAAGTTCGGCATCGGCAAAAGCAATATCGGTGGATTTATAGAGTTTATATCCCTCAAAATCGTTAATGCCGCCCAGCAGGGATTCGCGAGTATCCGTGTCGGCTTTGATATCCCATGTGAGTGTCACTTTCCCGTCGCCGGGCGTGGCGGTCAGAGTCGGCATAATCGGCGGGCGGGCGAATCGGTAATCGGACTCATAAATGACCTGCACCACTTTTTTGCGGTCAAAGAGAATTGGTGACCGTTTTGTGTCGTTCAATGTGGCCAGATTTTCGAATGCCGCAATGACCGCCATGGAGATGCGCTCGGTACGGCCTTTGGGAAGAATGAACTTTCCGGATGAAAAGGACTGGTTCAAGTTGGCTGGATCCTGATATTCATCATCCAGGATGCCGTCGGTGAGGTGTCCGAAACAGGTCTCGTCGTGCGTCACCCAGCGTTCGCCGCCCTGGTGGTGCGAGAAGAGATGAAATGAGGTTAAACCAAGCATGTCGGATTCGGTAATGTCCGTAGCGGCAAAATCCGGTTCACAGCCGACGCCCTCGACAAAGTCCGGTCGGTGGTTGCCTTCCGAACCGTCCGCATCCGGGCCGGGATAATTGATGTCGGTGGGGCCAACGCCGTCAATTCCGATATCATCGCCGGCAATTTCGCCGGAATCGTAAATACCGTTCCCGTTCAAGTCGGCGCCGTCGTCCTAGTCCTGATCTTC
>RPQV01000204.1 GCA_003818595.1 Calditrichota bacterium | reverse complement strand
CTTTTTCGGGCTCAGTGTTCCAGCGTTGCTGCACGCTCTCAAGCTCGACCCCAAGATTGCCGCCGGCCCGCTGACGCTGGGCTTGACGGATATTTTCACTTTGATCAGCTACTTTAGCATGGCGACTTGGTTGTTATAAACTCTGCTCTGCGTTCTCCGGTCAATCGGCAATTACAAAATTTGAATTCATTGACAATATCGAAAATGACAAATTACTTTATTTTCTTTTAACCAAGGGGGCCATGCGCTTTTCATCCAACTCTAATAAATTCAAACCAGTTCAACCCAAAATATTGCATCGCTCTTCATCGACAGCCGGCATTGATCTTGCAGAACCACACTTGAATGGGAATGGAATGTTCGCAGCGAATGAAAGGCAACTTTTGTGGAGAGGGCATCTTGGAAGGGCAGAAACTATCCGTTGAAAAACAGGTTTTAAAGATTGTTGACCAGGCGAGCGTTGATCGCCTGGAATCAGAAATATGCGCTGCTTATGACTTGGAAAAAGAATCATTTTTTTCTCAGGTGTTTGAGCCCATCCGGCTGATCACCCCCGGCAGCGATTTCCGCGAAACTCTCGGACGAATTCTGCATGCCGCGCTGGTCATCAGTCGTGCCGAGCGGGGTTTTATCTCCCTCAAAGTCGAATCAGGAAACTATGATTTCATGCATGGTTGCAATCTGCTGCAACAGCCTTTGGCGGCAGATCACTTTCACGTTGATCAAATATTGTTGGCTGAATGTCTGCAGAGCCAAATACCGGTGAGAACGAGTGATGATCAGGGTGCGGAGAAGAATGATTTTTCTTTGGTGGCGCCTCTGCTGCTGCAGAATGATCTGATGGGCTTTGTTTACCTCAACAGTCCCAAGCCGCTCTTGTCATCGTCCAACATCAAATGGCATGTGTTTCAGATATTTATTGATCATGCAGCCGTCGCGATCCGCAACGCGCAATTTTATAAATTGCTGAATGATTCTCAGAATGAACGCGAACAACTGCAGAAGAACCTGATCGCCAGTGACCAGCTGGCGATGAAAGGAAGCCTGGCGGCCAAGATTGGTCACGAAATCAACAACTTTTTATCCGGGATTAACGCCAATATCGAGATGGCGGCGGATTTGATTCGATCGAAAAGCAAGAGGAACTCGGTTCTCGATCGTCTGGAAAAGGCGCAGGAGATGATCATGAACATGACCTCCTTATCAAACGGATTGATGAACCGCAAAGGCATCGAAACCAATGCCGAAAAGTCGAGTATCAATAACGTCATCAACAAGTTTCTGGACTTTGTTAAACCGGTTTATGATCGTTCTGATGTCGAGTTGGTCAAAGAGCTAAAACTTCATCTCCCCGATGTTCGCGTTGATGAGGGATTGCTGATTCAGGTGCTCTTCAACATTGTGAAGAATGCCGTGGAAGCGCGACCGGATGCGCGAATTCTGCTGCGGAGCGATTATCGAAAGGAATCGCGCTGTGTTTATCTGATCATCGAGGATAATGGCCCGGGAATAAGCAAGGGGGCGAAGGAAAAACTATTCAATACAGAATTCACCAACAAGGCGAGCGGCCACGGATATGGACTGGCCATCTGTAAAGACATCATTGAAAAGCATCACGGCGCCATTCATGTGGAGAGCGAAGAGGGGAACGGCGCCCGCTTCGTCATCAGCCTGCCGGTGAACTGCCGCGACGATTATACGGAAATCGAAATCGACCGTTTGGAACTCCTCGATGCCGGGGCGTTCCATTATTCTACGGTGATTCGTCCGCGATGCTGGCGGAAAAAGGAGAAAAATCCGCCGCAAATCGAATATGCCTCAGTGACCCAGTGATCATTTGCCGATCGAGAAAGAAATCATTTCCTCGATCGCCTTTCGACAGACCGGACAAAATTCTACGAGGGATTTCGAGAACATCCGACAGTTGATCGCCGAGCGATAGATGCCGCTGCTCGCATATCCGGCCCCTTCGAAACATCCCACCACTGCCGCACAATCAGGCGTCACCAAAATATTTTCCATTTGAATTCGGGCCGCATCGCGTTCCGCTTTTGCCTGTGAGGCGTCGCCGCTATATCGGTATGCCCGTGACGAGAGCGAATCATACTGTTCCTTATGCCAGGGGGTTGGTATTTTGACCTGTGGTGTCAACAAAGACGACCACTTGGGGCCTCCGGCCGCATTCAACGTGGTGATGTTGACTTCCCAGGGCTCCACATCCAGAGGGTAAAGGTTGTTATAGGCGACATCTGAAGTATAATATTCGTCGGCGAGGGCGGCGAATGAATGGCCGAATTCATGGACGAATACATAATCTGACCACCATTCAGGCTCGCCGTTTTCCGCACCCGTATAGCAGGTCGCAAATTGGTTGTAGATTCCGCCGCCGCCGTAACGAGGCGAATTGAACAAAATATAGATGACATCATAAGGCGCCAGTGCGGCGATATCGCGCATGTCGCGATTTTCCATCGTCAGCACGTAGCGCGGCGTGTCGAATGTGTTATAGCTCGCACCCACCGCCGTGGAACGCCAAAGATCTCGGTCCGGTTCGTCAATGCCGCTCTCTGCAGATACAGATTCAATCAGCCAGACATTGAAATCCTTCAAACGGCTTTTAAAGGGTTCACAATTGAACAACACCCGTGAATAACGTTCGGCATCCGCTCGTAATTTTCCGAGGTCGTCGCGGCTGTACCCGTCCCCCAGAATGACGATGTCGACTTGGTCGTCCGGATCGCCGTGGTGTTCAATCGGGTGAACCTGCCATGAATAGGGGTTTTTCTCGCGATTGATGGATCGTGATATAGGATTGATATCCACCGACCAGCCGGCGATAAAGTGATTTTGCCGATCACGTCGCTTGATTTCCAGGCGAATGGGTTTTAGGGGCATGGGGATACGGATTGTTTCATGCATCGTTCGTCGATTCTCTGCGATTGCTTCGGTGGTCGATTGCCACTCATTAAACACCGTGCAATAGCTGGTGGAAAAGATCAATGTGCCCTTTTCCTGATCATAGACGCACGCCAGATTCGAACCGACATTCAGCGTATCGAGCAGGAGAGTGCGTCGTCCCGGCCATTGACCCTCTTCATACAGCGCGTCGAGGCTGTACAGTTCAGTGGTGGCGGTGCCGGTGTGATAATAATCGATGCGCAGTGTCGTATTCGCAAACCACTCGTTGTATTGTGGATTGCCGGCGAACGCGGCCGTGCTGATCAACAGTAAAACGGAAATTCGTCGAGCCATTTTGTCCTCAGTAAAGTGTTCGTGCCATAATTTCAGCTTGAATATCCGGCGCCAGGTCGATGAACCGGGCGCTGTATCCGCCGACGCGGACATAAAGATTCTGGTAGTGTTCCGGATGAAGCAGGGCGTTCTCTAAATCGTCTCGGCCGATCACGGTCAGCATGGCCTGAGCTCCACCGCGCTCCCAATAAACCTCCAGCGCCTGTTCCACCTGTCGGCGATGATTTCTGAATAATTCCTGTGAGAGTTTGATGTTCTGCACCGCACCCGCGTGCAGGCGGGGCGATGGTTTAACGATAGAATTCAACATGGCGGTCAATCCGTTCTTGTCCATTCCGCTGCTGGGGCCATTGCCGTTGTTCATCGGCGTAAATGCCCTGCGGCCATCCGGAGAGGCAGCGGTATACCGTCCCATGACTGTATTGGCGTTGTTGTTGATGACGACGACGAGGTATGAAGAGAGTTCTGTGCATCGAATTTGTTCGCGCGTGATCTTGAAAACATGATGATCCACTGTCAGGAGCAATTCATCCACCTCGTCAAGGTCATTGCCGAATTTGTCGGTTTTCTGCAGCGCTCGGCGTTCGCGTTCATAACCGACAAAATTCACCTTTAACATGGTGCGCAGTTCGTCCAGGGTAAATCGTTTGTGCTCAAAGACCCATTTTTTGATGGCAAAGAGGCTGTCAGCGGTATTGGTGTTGCCGTAGGTCTCCAACGTGCCGCCCAGATAGCGAATGCCGCCGTCAAATAGGGCCCGGCCGCGTTCAAGGCAATCATCATAGAGCAGGGTGAAAAACAGAAACGGTGCGGTTTCAGCGGCTATGCGGTATTCCAATTCCTGTTGTTTTGCCAACAGGCGGACATGGGCTTCAACTTCCTGTTCATACGCTTGCAATAGATCATCAAAAGAGTGAAATTGGGGCGCAGTCTTGGGTGCGGTTCCCATGGGGATGTTGCGCGTGGGATCAACCCCGCCGTTCAGGGTCACTAATAACGCCTGCAGCAGGTTGATCACTCCGCTGGGAGTGCCGAAACTCTTGTGCTCAAGAATATATTCACCACAGCCAAAGGGAGCGTACGAAACCGCCTCTTCAACCGCGATATCAAAAGCAGCTGCAACGGCCGGGATGTTGACATCATCGTTGTAGAGCATCGGATAGGGATTATTATCGCTGATGCAGTCGAGCGCCTGTCGGTAGAGAAGTGGATTTTGCCCTTGATAAAAGCGCAGACTCAATTGGGGCATGATCTGATGCGTGCGCCGAGTCGCCTGGATGCACAGCAATGCCAGATCATCGGCAGTTACCTCGTCACCGCGGCCTCTGCCGCCGATGATGACGCGGGAATCAAAAATCCAAATGCCGCCTTCGCGCTCGTTGATCAACCTCCACAAAGATGTCAACAGATCAACAGCCTGCTGATCACTCAACCCATTTTTTTCGCGATCCTGCTTGAAAACCGAGGTGAACGTAATATCAAATCTGCCATAGTCGACGTTGCCGGAAACCAGTGCGTACAACCAAAAGAGCTGGAGGGCTTGTTGGAAAGTCTCCGGCGGTCTCACAGCAATGTGCCGCAATGCCGCAGCCAGCGCTTGAAAATGATCTCTTTGTTCTGTCGACGATGGTTGTTTTTGCTCAACTTTGACGGCATACCAGAAGCAAATCCCGCTCAGCAAGTCGAGCGCCTGATCCAACGAGCGGTACAGTTTTTTGCCCGAATCTGATGCTGACGGTTCATGCTGCGCAAGCTCCTCCTTTAATCCGGAGATGCCAAGCTGAATCAGCTTTTCGTAGTTGAGATTAGAGCCGGCCATGCGGTAGAGGGGAAAAGCGATCCCTGATTCGCTGTTCCAGCGATCGCTGGGCAGTAATTGAGCCATTGATGGGGGGTAGGCGCGCCGGGTTTTGGCAGAGGTCTGCTCTATAGTCCAGAACGAAAATAGGGACTCCAACTCCCGGCGACGATTTGGCGACGCATTTTCGATCATTTGGCGAAACGGCTCTTCCATGAGATAATATCCAAAACCGCTGCCCATCTGCGGCGAAAAGCCGATGGGCGCGTGTTGGATTCGACCGGCAATCAGATCGTCATCCTCGACAGCCTGGAGAATGAACGGATACTGTACGCGCAGGCAAGCGAGTTCGCGTCCGGCAATGTCGGACGGATCTGCTTCCCGGTAGGTCCAGGTGAATAGGGTCACATATTCAAACAGGTCGCTGGGGATGGTCACAATTCCTCATGTTTTCGCAAGTGGTACCGTCAAATTATCCGTGGTCATGTCGGCCACCGCCCAGCATCTCATGGTGATTATAATAATCCGGCATCTTTGGCCTGCTGGTAAAGCGCGGGAAGAGAATCTTCAAAAGTGGAATCGGGTTCAATCTTTACCCTCCAGTTGACCCAACTCTGCAAACCCTGAGCGGTGACAAAGCCGTCATTGCCTATTTGCGGCAGGATATTGAGTTTGCGCACACAGACCTCGGTTTCAATCAGTTTGACCATGCCCTCAAAGTCGCTGTTCATAAGCAATTTGGTCGCCGGCGCCTCGGCAATTCGATTGAGAGCGGGGTAGCGCACCCCTAATTGATGGGCGACGGCGTTTTCCAAATTGGCCAGGTCATATCTGGAACCGGCCACGATTTTTTCCGGTCCGAGGTCGCAGGCCAGCGTCGGCGTTTCCGGGCAGATGACGACGCGGAATTCAGAATAGGGATATTCAACGCCAAACTCGGTTTTCCACCGCTCGAGCAGATTGAGCGAATTGATTTTATCCTGATATTCTTCAAACGGATAATCTTTCAATTTCTCCTGGTATAATTCTTCATAATCCGGCCAGATTTCACGCATATAATTTTCCCACAGCTGCATCGCTTCCATCACCGCGGCTTTATTCTCAACGAGCGGTTTTAAAAGGGAAGAGAGCTGCTGCGGATAATACCATTGATCCCAATAACGCGTCAATTTCGGCCAACGATCGGTGAACCCTTCAAGCGAGCCGGTTGCAATCAATTCTTGACACTCGGAAAAAACAAGGGCGAGCTCCTCCGGATTCTTGGGATTGATCGAGGCGGGAATTTGATAGATGAGTTTTAAAAAGGGGCCGCAGGCAATCGGTTGTTGGAAGCCGATGCCGCCGACATGTGCTGTCAACAGTGCCGCAAGTTCCGCACGGTTATTCTCTCCGGCTTCACCTCCGAATCCGATCTGTTTCAGACCAAACCAACAGAGTGATGCGTAATAACTGCGTTCGAGTTTGATGGACATTCTGTTTTTAACAGACGAGGCGTTGGATT
>RPQV01000203.1 GCA_003818595.1 Calditrichota bacterium | reverse complement strand
TTTCCCATCCGGAGATTTATCCCTCAGTTCCCCTGATCGGACGACCCGGCGTAAGATTACCATATGTTGCCCATTTCGGATTGCATTATCAGATTTTTAAAAATTCGATAAAACTCACCTTTATGCCGGGTTTGCAGTGGAAAATTACTAATTCGCAGTTGTTTTCAGCAATAGAACAGAGTCTGCATGATATCGAGTCACTTCTCAGCAGTCAAATGCCTCACCAAATGAAATGATAAAGCGACCGTGATTATATCTTCAAAATATTCTTGTAACCAGTACAAGCAATCTATTCACCAGCCAAAACGAGCATTGATCACCGAATACAATTTTTCATTAAAGGGCTGATAAAAGTTGATCAGATCTTCGCGCGTTTTCTCTTCCATTTTTTTCTTTTTCAATGGATTTTGATTGATGGGGGTATTATCACCCGAAATGTCTGCGCGCGGTATCGCTAAAAAGTCCTGAATTTGATTGAGGGTTTGAGTTCTGTCGCGAAAATAGGAATTCATATCCAGCGCCAGGACCTGATTCCTGCCAAAGAGGTCTATCCAACGCTGAACGGATTTATAATAAATACCTGATTCCAGAAACGGAAATCCGCACAACGAGTCCATATGAGTATCGGGAAACAGTGACAGCGCCATTTTAACGAACAGGCCAAAGTCCTGATAATAGGGCATGTGTTTGACCATCGTGCCGCCCAGCAGGACTTCCCATTTCCAGTGACTGAAAGCGCGTTCAACCGGTTCTCTAAGGAGGATGATTATTTTTGCATCGGGGCGGATTTCATGATAGCGTTCTTGAAGATGGATCCAGTGCATAAAGGGAGCCAAAAAGCCGGATAGGGCCTGACCCTCTTTTTGTTCGACCTTTTGACGCTCTTTGGTCGTCGGATAGTAAGGACGCCACGTCTCCGGTTCCGGAGAAAATATTTCTTTGGCCAAAGGCGGTAATACACACGGATGGAGCAAAAGATGCGTCACCAAATCGCTGCTGCCGGATTTAATCGGCCCGACGACAGCAAAGTCAGGTAGGGGGCGGTTGGGATTAAATTGTCGTAACATCAATCGCCAAAACGGCGGCGCGGCTGCGTAATGCGGTAAAAATTGATATTCAAAAAAGTTTCTGGTGCTCTTGAATATCTGACCGACGGAAAAATGATTATTCTGTCTCTTCAGATATTGTCGTTCCTGAAGTTCGTAGGCGCGGTTAAATTTTTTAAATCTCACTTCATTGATCATAATATCCTCAAACGATTTATAGAAACGAATCAAGTTTTATGTACGGACATTTCCGTCATTCGCGTTTTTTTAAGATCGTTTTCTAGAAATTCCCCTGGGTTTTATCCCCACCACGGCTGAATAATAGCCGAGCAGAGGATGTGTTTTCACTCGAATAAAGCCATTTGCGGACAAGAGAGCCTCCAGTTCATCACCATAAAACTGTCGACCCCGGGTGTACAACGACATGGTCATCGACCAGTGCGCGGTCCATAACGGACCAGAATGATCCGCTCTCAATAGTGCTTCCTGAAGAATGATGATTCCTCCCGGCCGCAGTGCCGCAAAAGCCTTTCTGGCGAGGATACCACATCGATCATCATCCCAATCATGGAAAATATTGGTAAACAAGACTGCATCAAATTGACGAGGCCACTCCTGAACAAACATATCCATACCCGCGCATGTAATCCGATTCAAAACGTCATATTTGCCGATCATTTTTCGGCTGATTTCCAGGCTTCCTGGAAGTTCAATCATTTCAAGTTTGAAGCGGGGATCGCTCAGGGCCAAGGCAATACAGACAGATCCGGCACCGCCTGCAACATCGAGAATCGTTTCAGCATCGCGCAGGAGTCCAGATCGATAGAGGGCAAAACCGAGGGCGAAAGACTGCTCATGCTGCTGCATCGCCAATCGTTCCGGATCAAATGAGATGCCCTTGGACCAGTTTTCAACAGCTCCGCCCCGGCGGTCGATTCGCAGAGTTTTAATAAATTGCTTCGGCGGAACAGGCGGCCGCAACGGCACAAAAAACGGACTCTCTTTCAGTAAATAAATCCTCGCCTTTTCTGTCAATTGATAGCCATACGCATCAAGCGTGATCACCTCTGAAGCCATCAGCAGAATAATCGCTGCCCGCACCTTTTTCGTTGAAATTCCGAGATGGCTTACCATCTCTTCTTCAGTCACCGCTCGACGGCTGCCAAACAATTCAAAAAAGCCGAGTTCATGCAGCGCCGATACAAGCTGGAGTGCCAGATTGATGCTGTCTCGATCAGTGATTATTCTCGGAGGTTCGGGCATTTGATCAATGGCCATAATCCCAATTTTTTCCAGCGCCATTTTACTCTGAGTGCGCCAAAAATCGTCATAAAATCGTCTGATACCTTTACGATTAAGATAGCGAAACCCTAAAAGAAAGAAAAGAGCAGGCAATATCGCTGCAGCCAGATGAGTGAATACTAAATGGATCAAAGTACCGCCCTCAATTTGAAACCCCGGTAATCAATGCACAAAAGCCCCTTTCCCCAACCCTTTTCGCATACTAACGCCACACTTTTAAATATCAATGTGACTTTAACCGCAAGCGACAGTCTTCTGCCTGCCGCTATGAATTAAAGTAAACAGTTCATGCGCTATTTTCAAGAGATAAATAGGCAATAAATCCCATCGGCTCACACTAAAACATTTAATTGATTTCGTTATCGCAATCAATTATATTCAAAAAGGTGATTTATGCGTCATAATGCCGAGATGATGAATTGCTCATGAAGCTCATGGAATCCAAACGAATCGTACATTCCATCCTCTATTTTGTATTTTTTTTATCGGGCGCCACCGCCCTTGTCTATCAGCTCGTTTGGATACGCGTCTTTGGTCTTGTTTTTGGCGTATCTGTGTTTGCCATCAGCACAGTGCTCACAGCGTTCATGTCGGGATTGGCCTTGGGAAATCTGTTGTTTGGCCGCCTGGTTGATCGATATAAAAATCCATTGACACTGTTCAGCTTTTTGCAATTTGGATTAGGAATATTTGCTCTTGTCTTCCCTTTCACTTTTCGGGCACTCGAATCGACTTATCTTTCAGTTCATCATCTTTTCCCCAGCAGTTTTTACGTCAGCAGTCTGATTCGTTTTGTATTTTCATTCACTTTCCTGTTGATTCCGACGACGCTGATGGGCGGAACGATGCCGGTGATGACGAGATATTTTGTCAAAAATCTGGGCAGCCTGGGACGCAATGTCGGCAGATTGTACAGCGTGAATAACCTTGGCGCTTTTGGCGGATGTTTCGCAGCCGGATTTCTCCTGGTTCACATGCTGGGGAGTGCGGAGACTATTTTAGTTGCGGGTGGTGTGAATCTATTCATGGCAATATTGGTTTTGGTCATTGGACGGACTGAACCTCGGCGGGAGGTCGATGGTTTACCGGCAACAGAGGAAGAACAAGTTGCAGATCAAATGACCTATCCCGCCCATGTGTTGAAACTTGTACTGTGGGTGTTCGCCATCGAAGGATTTACGACGTTATCATATGAGATCGTATGGGCGCGGATACTATTGGGATTTTCATTTGACAAGAGCGTTTATTTCAGCAGCACGGTCATTTTGAGTTTCGTATTTGGTTTGTCAATCGGAAGCTGGTTGGTCACTTTTCTGATTGATCGCTACAAAAACTTGTTGGCGCTGTTGGGCTGGATAGAAATCAGTGTTGGACTCTTGGCCATCGCTCTGTTACCGATATTCTCTCAAGTGGGTGAGTACTTGGAATCGATCCGACAATTTTACGTCGACTCGTGGTTCATTCACTTGGGCAAAGAGTATTTTCTATTTTTTATGGTGATGCTGCTGCCGGTGATTTTAATGGGCGCCACATTTCCGATAGTCAGCAAAATAGTTACGACAAATATTCAACATTTCGGCAGACGCATCGGATTCATCGGCGCACTGGACACTGTGGGATCAATTTTGGGATCATTTTTCGCCGGATTTATTTTCATACCCTTTATCGGCGTCGTCAACGCTGTTTTGCTCACCGCGGGGATCAATCTCATCATCGGATTTCTGATCTTTCTCCATCATCCAGCCATGACCAAAAACTCCTGGATCATAATCGGAGCATCACTACTCATTGGCGCTGTTATCCTGCTGCAATTTGCCCCGAAAAAGGAATATTTTCAGACCTGGCAGACCACTCAGAGGGAGGACCGTTTATGCTACTACAAAGAAGGCGTTGCCGGCACCATATCAGTTCCTCAAAATCTTGACGGGGAAAAAGTTTTATCGATCAACGGCGCCACATCAGGCGGGGTCAGCCCCGGAGATGTGGAAGTTCATACACTGGAAGGATACTTGCCCTATCTCTTAGCCGACAATCCCCGCAACGCACTGCTCATCGGACTCGGCACAGGCATCACTGCCAATTGTCTGGTTCACTCCGAGCTCGACCATGTCGATTGCGTCGAAATCTGTCCCGAAGTGATCCAGGCCGCGGAAATGGCTCTCGGCTATGAAAACAATCATGTGGTAAAAAGCAATAAATTCACCAGCATCATCGAAGATGGCCGCAGCTTTCTTCAGATCACTGATAAAAAATATGACATCATCACCTCCAGCGGTATTCATCCACGCCTGAGTCCCAATATCTACACTAAAGAATTTTATGAAATCTGTCATAACCGTCTGACCGATAACGGCGCCATATGCAAATGGGTGCCGACAAACTGGTTGAGTGAGCGTGAATTTAAAATGCTGTTAAAATCTTTTGTCGATGTGTTCCCCCATTCGAGTTTATGGGTTGGCAACGCCGGCCAGGCGGTCATCGTCGGTAAAAAACAGCCGATCACCCTGAATCTGGACGATTTGCATAAAAAGCTCAACAATGCCGCAATATTTCAAAATTTATCAGATTCCTATATGGAGACACCGGCCAAGCTCCTGTCCAAGTTTGTAGGCGATGAAGAAGCGCTCAAAAAATACCTGGTCGATGCGTCCGCCAATTCGGACAACGATGCCGACATCGAATTCAGCAGAACCGTGAACAAGGGGCGCAATCCGGCCATCATTGGCGGATTGATTGATCTGAAGCAGCATCCTTCGGATGCCTTTCTGCAGCGGTCTGAAAAATTGTCGTTTGATCTTGATGAATTTGAGAGGCACTTTCAGGCGGAAAAATGGTTTATGATTGCCAATATTATAAACGTGAACGGCGATCGGCTTGCTGATATGTATGACGCTCTGCATCATGCAGTCAATCTGGATTCAACGAATTTCCGTTATCGTGAAAGCCTGGCAATCATTGAATACAAGAACGGCAACGCCAAAAACGCGCTGCAGCAAATGCTTCAAGTCATCGAACTGCAGCCGGAGTATGGACCCCACTATGAAAAAGCGGGCAGAATCTATTTTGACAACCATGATTTTAGCAACGCCTTCAAGTGTTTCCAGCAGGCACTGCAACTCGACGCTGAACTGCCGGTTTCGCGTTATTTTCTCGCTTTATTATACGCTGCTGACGGCAAATTGAACCGGAGTATTATAGAATTGAAAAAAGTCATTGAGCTTTACCCCAGATTTGGCCGTGCTCATTTGGATCTTGGGATCATCTATTTTACGCTGGATGATGACAAGGCAGCAAAAAGGTGTTTTGAAAAATGCCTTGACATTCATCCAGACATGGATGAAGCGATAAAGTGGTTAGAACGATTAAAAGGGGGCAAACAAGTACGATAACGGACAACCCTATTGGTGCTATAGCTTGTAAAAGGATCAATCGCTGAGAAAAGAGGCATCTCGATATGAGCGCTGCAGTTAAAATAGGTTTGGACAAAAAGAAAAAGTACAATTTAGTCATACCCTTATTTCTTTACCTGCTGATCATGGGTGTTGTATTTTTATCATGTCGGCCGCAATACGATGTCAGCAAGGCTGAATTTATAACCACACCACCCAGAATAAATCCGGATTATACAAATCTGACCATTCCGTATAACATTGCACCCATGAACTTTATCATTCAGGAAAAGGGTATAAAGTTTCTGGTCAATATTTTTGCAGATTCCAACAGCATCATTTCCGTTCAGAGCAGGTCGCCTCGCATTAAAATTCCAGCGGGAAAATGGCAGAAATTACTCAGCCTCAATCAAGGCAAAGCGATCAATTTTGATGTTTTTGTGTTCGACGGGAGATGGGCCAAATATAAAAGATTCAGCAATAATGTTGTTGAAGAACTGATAGACCGCTATCTGGTCTATCGATTTCTGCAGCCGAATTACACTGTTCAGAATGAAATGCAGATTCGGCAACGCGATCTGCAGAATCACGATGAATCACTGGTGATGACGACCAAGCCAATTGCCGGTTGCATCAATTGTCATAGTTTTAATCAGAACGATCCATCCGAGATGCTTTTTCACATTCGTTGGGGAGTTGCGGCCGGTACCCTGTTCGCGCAGGATGGTCAACTCTCCAAGATTGACACGCGGACGAAATTCAATCCCTCACCGGGTGCCTATCCATCCTGGCACCTGAGCGGCATATTGGTCGCATTTTCAGTAAACAAGGTG
>RPQV01000202.1 GCA_003818595.1 Calditrichota bacterium | reverse complement strand
GTCAAATAGTGATTCAGTGAGACTATGCCCGTTTATCGGATACCCAAAAAATTGATCTTCCCGCATTCCACCTCTGAGAAAGAGGATATAACCGTGATCGGTGATGATCTGCGCCCCAACAGGCTTTTGTTGGCCTATAGCTGTGGTTTTTTCCCCTGGCCATGGGACGAAACAAGTCCTCTCCCGTGGGTTTCTCCTGCCACGCGTCTCATCCTGTTGCCGCAAAAACTGCACATCCCCAGAAGAACCATGAGAATTATTCGTCAAGGCAAATTCACCGTCACTTTTGATCAGAGTTTTGATCAAGTTATTCAGCAATGCGCTAAAGTTCCACGCCGCGATCAGGACGGCACGTGGATCACCAGTCGGATTATTTCGGCTTATATCAGACTGCACGAAATGGGATTTGCTCATTCTGTGGAAACGAGATTTCACGGCGAGCTGGTCGGAGGAATATACGGCATTTCGTTGGGTGGCGCCTTTTTTGGTGAATCCATGTTTCATTTACAAAGTGATGCCTCCAAGGTCGCAATGGCTCATCTGATCGAACGATTGCAAAGGTGGAATTTTGATTTACTCGATGCCCAAATCACCTCGACGCACATGCTGCAATTGGGCGCTCATGAGGTGAGTCGAGCAGAATATCTGCGCATGCTCGACAAGGCGCTACAGAAAGAGACTCACCGGGGAAATTGGTCCAAAATCGCCGACTTGCAATGATCAATCGAAATTAAGCCTGATGAGTCCGGCAGCAAAGTATATGAGCATTCCGATACATGAAATCCAACCGGCCAGCTGATGGCCTTGACTGCCGAAAACGATGCCGATGAGAAATATCGCCAGACCGGCAAATAAAAGCCATAAAAAAAATCGACCCCATCGGGATACCGGGATGATATGATAATGAGAACCGGAAACGGTTTCTTCGTCCGAAGTTTTTTTGGCTTTCCAGATGGTTTCGATATCAGCGGTCAGTTTGGGCTTCAACAACAACGTGACCACAAAACAAGCTAAAATCGAGGCGCCGGCGCTGAAAAAGGTCGCGGTGTTGACATCAGAATGAAGCACAAATCGAGCAAAAATTCCGGCGAGTGCGCCGCAAAAATAACCGAACACCGCCCCCTGCCACCGGGTTCGCTTCCATAATAATCCGAACAAGATAGCCACAACAAACAGCGGCATATCCATGATGGCAATGACCGTCAGATAGGCCTCGACAGCGCCGCCTAATTTGGGGATGAGGTAGGAAAATCCTATCATAAAAAGGCCGGTGACGATCGTCATGCGCCGCGCCACCCGCAAGACGTCTTCCGGAGTCGCCTTTTTACGTAATAATCGCGAATAAAGATCATTAGTGAACAAAGTCGCGACTGAATTCAAATTTGCGCTGATCGTCGACATTTGAGCAGCCAGTAATCCGCAGAATACAAAACCGAGAACCACATGCGGCAATAATTTGGCCATAACCATGGGTACTGCCGCGTCAGGATTCTCCAGGCCGGGAAAAAGCACTGACGCCGCCAAACCGGGAAAATTCCATAGCAAGGCAAACGGCGTGGTGACGATTCCGGCCAACACCAGACCTTTGGCTACGGTTTTGGTTGTCGATGCGCCAAAAGCGCGCTGCAGCAGACCCTGATCCACGCATGCCCATTCGATGCCGAGAATCCAAATGGCCAGGACAAATTTCCAGTTATAAGGGCCGCTCTGGGTGATCAGCTGCAGGTGACCTTCGGCAATCTTTTGCATCAATCCGGGCATCCATCCCACCGCAGCCATCGCCAGCGGGAGGACAATCAACGCTCCGGCGAGCATAAATACAAATTGCAGCGTATCTGTCAACGCTACGCTCCACATGCCGCCCAGCATGGTGTAAATAATGGTGATGACTGAGAATATCAATACCCAACTGGTAAAATTGTTAAAACCCGTCAAAGTCTGCGCGGCGACAACCGCGGTATAAAGCACCACGCCCAGCCAGAACGAGAGTCGAAAAATCCATAAAAAACTGACCAGATAGCGCACCAGCGGACTGAATCGCATTTCCAAGAATTCAGGAATGGTACGAACCTGCAGACGACGCAAAATAGGAATGACAAAGAGACCTGAAAAAACCAAAGCCATATTCCCGGTCCACGTCTGCCAGATGATGGAAATACCATGTTTATAAGCAACGCCCGCTTGCCCGACGAAACTGTACAGATTGACATTGGTCGCCGTAATGGTGGCGGCCAAAATGAACGGAGTCAGCTCTCTTCCGGCGACAAAAAAATCATCCGGCGACCCGACCCAACGAAAGAAAACAGAACCGGCGTAAAACAGAAACAACAAAAAGACAGCGACGATGAAATAATCAACAACAGCCAATGAGTGTCTCCTTTCTTTTGAGTTATGCGATTCGGAAATAATTTAAATGCGGATAAATATATTCTTTTTATACATCCAATAGCACAGATACCACTCGAGCGCCAATATCACCATTGCATTGAACAGTGCCGTCATCGGCTGAGCGACACCCAGTCCGCTCATAAAGCCGCCGCTGAATATGGCAACAAATCCATTGAACCACTGTCCGCCAAGAGTCTGGGCAAAAAGATAAATAAAAATGGGATTCATGCCCACAATAGTAAAAAAGATAAAACCTTTTTTCACCTGATGGATATCGACCAGCCAATAAAAAAATGCCAATGTCACCAAACACCAGCCTCCCGAAGCGATGACAAAAGAGGTGGTGCAAATGCGTTTGATAATCGGCGTCACACCGGTCCAATCCAGCCCATAACCGATGACCAAAGCGAGCAGACCGGCGATCGCCAGATTTCGCACCTTCAACAGAGGAGCATTCGTGCCGGCGAGCATTTTACCGGCAAGGACACCCCATATGGTATGAGCTGCGGTCGGCAGTGCATTCACCGCAACCCAATGACCGCCATTGATTTTCCCCATCAGCACCATATCCATATAGGAACCGAAATTATGATCAGGGACAAATGGCTGGTTATAACCATCGATCCAGAAAATGCGGTACAGAAATTCCGAACAGCCCAGCATCGCAATGGAAATCAGCAATTGCGTTTGTATCGGTAATTTAAAAATGAGAAAGGAAACCAGAATAGTGAAAGAAAGCTGGGTCAGGACATTCCACAATTCCCATACCAGCCTGCCGCTGTAGCCGCAATGGAGAATGACTCCGAGGAAGAATAGAATCACACAACGGGTGACAATATGCCTGCCAATCGCTGACCATGATTCTCCCTGGTCGCGTCGCCGCTGTAAAGAAAAATACATGGCCACGCCGACGATGAACATGAAATAGGGCTGCACAAGGTCCCAAAACCGCAATCCGTTCCAGGGATGATGGAAAAATTGCTGAACAAAGCCCGAGAGCCAATGCCCCTCCGGCAGCAGTTTCTCCCAAGCCTCGTATAATCCCGTGCCCTCAGCCACCAACAAAAACATGATCAAACCGCGGAAAATATCCAATGATGCCACACGTTGTGATTTCATAACATCTCCTGCAGGAATTGAATGAATGACCTGGCGATTGAAATTTATCAAAATACATGGATGAAGGAATATCAGAGGTAAAGATATAAAATATTATTTGAGAAGCAAGACTTTACTATTTAACATTTGCCCGTGACCCGTACGAGCCGTTATGAAATAGATTCCATTGGCGAGTTTCTTCCCCCGACCGTCGCACGCATCCCAGCGAATACGCTGCAATCCTCGCGGCATTGTAAAGGTGCGAACGATTTGTCCCATCGAGTTATAAATCCGACAATCCGCACCGCCGGGCTTTTCAATTCTCAGGTCAATGATAAATTCATTGTTCGAAGGATTGGGATAAATCAGCCACCCCAAATCCTCGGACGCCATCACTTCGGGCACATCGGAAGCGATTTGACTGATGTGCTCATCAATCCACTCAATCCGTTCCCCCACCCACCTTTGAAGGTATTCAACTTCGTCATCAAACGTCCTGAATGATTCGTAAATCGTCGGCACCGGCCAAAATCCATCGCTGGGATATTTGGGATCGCCGGGCGCGCTCCATATGATAAAATTCCGTTCCTGCGCTTCACTCAGGGTGTCAGCGATCGAACTGATGAAAGCGTCGATACGGTGAACATCTAGGGTATTGCTCCGCAGATTCCACCATCGTTGCGTCAGTTTGCGCTTAAAATCATCATCATAAAACAATTCGAGCCACCAAAATGGCGGTCTTGCACCATCATTTTTCCCGGCAATTTCCTCTCCAAAGGATAATTCCTCTACCATCCAGCCATCTGTGTCTTCACCGTCATAATAATTGGCCAGGCCAAAAGCAAGATTGAAATCCCATATCGGGCCGACATGAATGCATGGATCGCGCGAATCGCGGTCTTTATAAAAATAGGTCGACAGGCGGTAGCCGTCAACATTTTTCGCCAATTCATTGAGGATGATGTAATCAATAAAGGAATTCGCATCCATCTTGGCCGCAATACCCGATTGCGGACTGGAGAAATCCTCCTGGCTCATCACTGTTTCAAATTCGTGCACCCAGTCGGCTAAATAGGTCTTTTGCTGCGGCATGAGTTCTTCGACATCCGGATCGTGATATTGATAGCGAATGGTTCGTCCTGGGGCATTGACTGGCGGATAGGCGGAAAGAAAACTATTCATCGGAGCAGCATCTTTATCGATCTTGAAAAGGTAGCCCCCAGTCAACGCATCTCCGGCAATATCTGTGGAATCCATGGCGCTGACGTCGATTCGATGGATGTCGCGCTTTATCTTTTCCAGCAGGACATAAATCCCTTGATATTCCTGATTAAGAAACAGCTCGCAGAAACGCGTTCGCGAGGCATATCTTCCCATCCTTCGAGCGAGATCATAAGCGAGAACATTGCGCATGAGCGACTTGTCGATATAGGGCGCATTGAGAATCCAATCATTTTCTTGAGGACAATCCAGCATATCTACATTGCGGTTGGAGCCGTCATCATCCTGCGTTTCAAAACCATATTGCTTTTTCGCCCATCCGGCTGAACTGGACCCCCGTATTTCTATATTGATTCGGCCATCATAATGATTGTAAAATCCATCGACCTCATTCACAGCGCCCCTCCCCTGCCAAATCACTCCCATGTGTGCGGGAATTCGCAACTCTTCCTGCACCTGCCGTCCTCCCGTGTCGATAAAAAACAGAGGGAGATTGGATGACTGAAATGAATCAAAAACATGGTTTGAGGCAGTCAAACGGCAATTAAAGAAAAAGATTTGTCGATTAAAGGCGTCGTTGAGCGCATGGATCGCCAGCAGATTGCCGCTGCGTTTCAAGAGTTGGCGCACAAAGGTGATGTGACGCAACTCGGGAACGAGCGTGTCAAGTGTTGCCGAGGCCACAGAGTTCCAGGCAATGGTCTGCGGGGCATTGCGCGCCAAAAGACGGAAACCATTGACATAAATGATACAGCCGTCAATATAATTTATCGTCAGATCGTAAAAGGCGGGATGATCGTAGAGTGAATCGGGGATATCGAAAGGAATACGAATGTAACAGCCCGAGCGATCAGGTTCGCCGTCGGGCTGCATGTGCGATTTCAGATTCAGGGTGATCAGGGAATCGAATCGACCATCACTGCTGAATCCAATCCCGCCGGGGCGCCCTTTACAGATCAACCATTGGGAATCGGGAAAGGCGATTGAGCGAAGCCAGCGGTCGTTCATCCGTTCACGGGGGACAAGAACTCTCTTTTCCGCATCATATGGAATCAACTCGACCGGATCCGCGGCATTGAGCGATCTTCCCATCGACAAAACGAATAGCAATAATATCAGACCCCTTGTCAAGAGGGTCATGATTTTACTCATGGATAGAATGCTCATCAATCACAAAAATCAAAAAGCAATGAACTTCATGGCATATGTATCATCATATGATCATTAAATGACTTGATCATTCTTCGATTTTTTCGACGGATCTGAATTCCTATACAAAAGCGGCAGATTAATATTTTCTTCGCACGAAGGCATATAGTACAGAGAGAATCGATGATTATTTTCTCTCTGTAGCTCCGTGCCTTCGTGCGAGGTAAGTGTGGATCATTCGAAAGTTCGAAACGATCAGCGATGTAATATCAGCGAATCAGTACCACTTTTTGCGACTGCTGCGGCGGCCCGTTTACCTGAGCGGCAGAGAATCGAATGAAATAGACGCCGCTTGCGGCACCATCGCCGTTTTCCGCCAATCCATCCCAAACCGCGGTGACCTTGCCGGCATTTTGCTGATCATCCATCACCGTACGGATCAATTGACCTGCCGCATTGTAAACCTGAATGGACACATGGGAAGCCGTTGGCAACTCGAAAGTGAGTTGAGTGGACGGATTAAAGGGATTGGGGAATGCCGGATAAAGACGGAAATCAGAGGGTGATTCATTCTCCCCCTCATCCACACCCGACAAGCGAAGGACATTTACATCAATCCAATCAATTCTTTCCCGAATCCAATACTTGAGATAGTCGATCTCATCCTGATAGTCATTAAAACTCTAAAAGATATCCGGCATCGGCCAAAATCCCCCGCCATACTGTC
>RPQV01000201.1 GCA_003818595.1 Calditrichota bacterium | reverse complement strand
TCTCGAATGACAGCCTTCTCTCCTGCTCGATTTTCAATCCTCACCCCTCTATAGCCGTTGTTATCCGTCACCACGGCATGTGTAATATCACTGCCGATATAAACCGCCGGCGGTTGCGTTTTCTCGCCCGTGTATACCCAGGTACCGGCGATGCCGCTGCTTTTCACCGCATCAAAGGTACATTGGCTGATCTGCACCCTGCCGCTTTCGGCTACAATAGAATATTCTTGCGTATCGTTATTATTTGAAAAATAGCAATTGGAAAAGGAAACATATCCGTCCCCATGAATTGCAGCGTTATGGTTCACCGGCCCCCAAAATCCGCAATTGACGAATCGCACGCTGCCGGTGTTGGTGGGACTGATGATGATTTGCGTCGCCTCACCATGAAGGTGCGAATTGAACTGACCGTTAGTGATCAGCAATCCCATTGACTGAATATCATCCACCTGCACGCAGATCTCAGCGGCATCGGCGCCGAGGCCGCTGAACTGACCATTGCAGCCGCCGTTCCAACCCGCCGCTGTTTCCGTGGCAATGAAATGATAGCCAATATGCGCCGGAAACACAAATGTATTGGTCATGTACTCCCAATCACTGCGGCCGATGATGAACGCGCGCAGGTTTTTCTGCATATAATTGAACACCTTGCCGAAATCGCCGCCGCTCTCCGGGTGCGCCCAAAAGTGGCAGTGAAACTGAACATTTTCAATCCGTCCGACATCTCCGGTACTCTGTACAAATATGCCGCGCGAAAGGACACAACCGAAAACACTGTTGATGCGGTGCCGCCCATTTTCCGCAGGCCCGGTACGGATGCCGTTATAGCTGTTGATCAGTGTGATATTCTCAATGGTGCAGTCAAAGGTGATGTCCCGCTCCAAATCATCTCCGCCGATGCGGAATGTCCAGGGATAAGGGCGGATGTCATCCACGTTTTGTTCGGGATAATAAACGGTCAATCCGCGAACCGCGCTCGAATTGCGCAAATCGAACAGTGGAGCGCCGTTTTCATCATCTCGACCACCGGTCGCCAGGATCACCGTGCCGTTCAACGGATACCATGAACGAGGCGCCGTGTTTTCTCCCTGCAGTGAAACTCCCAACAAGCGGATGCTGCCTTCGATGCGATACTTACCAGCCGGCGCCAGTACGGTTCCACCGGTTTGTGCAGCGGCATTCACGGCTTGTTGAAATGCGGCGGTATCATCGGTCAGACCGTCAGCAACTGCACCAAAATCGAGCACCGACAAGCCCAGAGCACATCCGACGCGAAACCATAGAATGGTTAAAATATACAATAATGCACGCATGCACTATCTCCTGCTTTTGTCCATTTCGCCGCAAAGCACACGAAGCTTCATGGAACGAATCATCTGTACCCTTCCTTTTTGATGAACCTGATGGCACAGTTGATCATCTTATTCTATCATCCATCAAATTACAAACTCTTCGTGTCCTTCGTGTTCTTCGTGGTTGCATAATTTCACATGCAGCCATGAATGTCATGTGTTTAAGGTTTAATGATTCCAGACGCCAATGGACTGATTGTATAAACATGGTGCTTTTGCATCTGTAAATTGTGGCAGCGATGCTGTTGGCGATCCACCAGATCATCGATCAACATCTCTTGTCCGATTTCGTATTTAAAGTCAGCAAACGACCACAGAATATTCGCAACTCCACCTGAGTAAATCACCGCGTGCTCTTGCGGTAGAATATGACGCTGCCGCATGCTGTCAGCGACCTCGTTAAAGACCTTGAGCAACACAAAAGCCCGAGGATCATCAATACCCAAATTCAGTTTTTCTCGATTGAAATCCCAATATACCTTCCACATCATTCGATACGCCAATCCCTTGAAGAAAATGTCAAAGGGGTCCAAACCCGCTCCCAGCAACGCCGCGTTATCAAAATCACAGTAGGAATCAGCCCAAATGGACAAACTGTTGACCCGGTCGGTTATCTTGGGTCCAGTACGATTAATCCCAAACACACCCAAATCTTCACCGCAATAATAATATCCCATCCGCTGCATTTCAACCACCCATTCCAGATGAGCATAATACTGCGTTTGGATCAAACCTGGAGCTTCGTACTCAGGACGATATTTCGCCGGCATATCTTTCTGAGCTGACATCAATCCGGGCTCCTTCTGATCCGGCGACCATTGCTGAAAATGAAATTTATCACTGGACATGTTGAAAGATGAATCAAGGAAGATACCTTCAATACCGATTTCATTATGAAAATATTTCCACTGCTTCATCCAGTAGGAGCGGATATCAGGATCGCGCAAATTGAGAGCGCAAAATCGAGGCGTATAGTGATCTGCCTCGATAGCGTTTGAAGGATTACGCACCCAAGGCGCTTCAGCCTGATCGATCACCTCCATAATTGACCCTTGATAGGGCAAAAACTTGATGCCCTTTTCCCTACCATCCCGATGAGAATAAAGTTCTGTGGTCGTCGACAGAGCGGTGTTGCCCCACATTTCCACACGCGCACCAGCTGCTTTCACAGTATTGCAGAAGGACCTAAGCTTTTCCTCGCCCACGGTCGCCGATATTTTATAATCAACATTACAGCACATATTCGAGAGCCCCCAGGTGTTCATTACATTCTGACATTCATTGGGAATCATGACAGTCTTGACACCGGCATCCAGCAGTTGCGGCAGAATTCTGCTGCGATAGATCTCAATATCAGGCTCCGTCCATTCCTCAATAACGCCATAAGTGGTGATGCGTTCTCGCCTCATGCCAATTTGTTGATGCAGAGTTTCATGTACCATTTCCCGCAGACGATGATAAAGATTGGCACGTTCAACATATTCTCGCTCCCCGGGGAACCATAATACTTCCACTGGAACGGTACTGAATTCAAATTGCAGATCGCCGCAATGCTCATGAAAATGAAGCAGTTCTGAACGATCACGCCACTTTTCAAAGAGCGAGCGAACATGGGCTACCCGCGTCGGCCACGTAACCAGTGCTCCCGCCCGGGCAGCGGTAAAAGTGAATCCCTGCAGATGCGTTTGCAGGGGATGAAACTGAAAAATATTGGGATTGGCAATATGGGGCAGATACCATTCAGTCGAATAGAAATCATTATGACGCTTGAATTCGATGATTGAATCGACGACACCATTGCGCATCCAGAACTCGCAGCCAAGGGCCGATCCGTCGATCTCCCAGGAAGCGCGGTCCGTTATTTTATAAATCGGCAAGTCATTGCTTTTGTAAGAATATTTATAGCTGAATCCGAGCGCAGATTCCCCATCCAAATCCCGTTCGACTGGCTTGATTTCGAGTTGCAGTGATGTTTCCGCGAGTTCCTTTGACTCGTCAAGCCAGTCGCGCATATTGCGGCGGTTGCGCACGGTGTGCAGCATCCATTCCATCAGTCCGCCTTCTTTCTTTTGCATAGAAAAGCGAAGACTGATTCCGGAATCAGTAATCTGCTTTTCGACAAGACGATAATTTATGAGATCCACTGCATCAGGCGTACGGATCTGTACAAACATCGGTAATTCACCGCTTCTTAATAATAATCCATTACAAGAGACGCGGCCGATACCCAGACAATATCGACCGTCAAAAATAAGTTCCAGCTCAATTCCATTCCCCAAAGTCATCCGTTGTCGATTCCATTTTTTAGAACCCGCCAACGAAACACCTTCTGCTTTCTGCGCCAGCATGCATCCGGCTGCAGTCACGCCGATATTTTTCAGAAAAATCCGTCTATTTCCCATAGCGATCCCTTTTCATCTTGACAAATCCTTGCGCGCCTTTTCCACAATCTTGTCAATCTCCCTCTCCTGATCTCGATCCAGAGGGTGCGGTTCATACGTGTCGGCGAGTTGTGCAAGCCGGTCACGAACCTGATCAAGGATGGTTTTTCGTCCTTTAGATTCCCATGTTTCCCAGTAATCACGATTCAATAGCGACGGCGTCCACACCTCTTGTCTGAAAAAGCGCAGAGTATGCTCCTCGGCAATGAAATTTCCGCCGGGACCCAGTCGCTGAATCAGTTCGAGAGCGATAGTATCATCATTGACCTCAAATTCATTCATGATGCGCTCGATATACTCAATCACCTCGTGCTGAAACAGCAGCATTTCCAAACTGGCCGCCTGGTCAACGCCTGCGATGCCCAGATGGCCGAAAATATCAGCACCGGATAGTGCGCCCATGAGCAACGTCGAACCGATTTCAAGTCCCGCCTGGGCATCCACGATTTTGCTGTCCGTTAATCCCACATTGAGATAAACGGGCAGACCATAATATTTTCCCATTTCAGCCATGGCGACCGCCATCAGCGCCTGCTCAGGTCCGGCAAAGATGAGCTGCGTCGTACGCATATCAAACGCATGCGGAATACCGCCGAAGCAAACCGGCGTGCCCGCGTGAATCAGTTGCGTCACACAAACTCCGGCGAGTATTTCAGCCGTCTCCTGCGCCAGTGTCCCCGCAAGCGTCGCCGGAGCGCTCAATCCAACCTGGGCCATGGGTCCGATCGGCACCGGCAGAGGGATTTTGCAGGTTTCAAAAAGCACATCGATGCCCTTTTCGGGGAATCGCAGCGGACTGATGGGTTCCAGAAAAGGATATGCAAAGGGATAACGGGCAAGCTGCTCGCAATCGCCGGCCAAAAGCAGAAACAGCTCATTCACCCACGCCGCACTCTTCCGGTCGTGATACCAGAACATGATCGGCTTGGTCGTCAGCCGCAACATCGTCGCGGCGACCTCAACACATCTCCACGCCGCATCGATCTCCAACGGGTCGGCCATGGCGCCGACGATCGTGAGCCTCGGCAGCACATCCCCCAACATCGTCGCTTGTCGCACATCATCCAGCGTGCAGAATCGTCGACGACCGTCGCGATCCAGCCAATAAGCCTGTCCTGCAGTCGAGTTATAATTTCGTTTCCCGATACCGAACGAAGCGGTTCGGGTGCGGTCGCGCCCATAAATCGTAAACGACTTGCCGGCAGCGGCAAGACACTCATCAACCAGCTCATGGGGGATGCGGATGCGGTTTGAGCCCGCATCCGGCGCAGCGCCCGCTTTGACGAAAAGCGACCTCATTTCTTCGTGGGGTATATCGACGCCGGTTTCTGCCAAAATACGTTTCGCCGCCTGATCGAGACGGTGAACCCCATCGATGCCGAGCACGGAAATGTGCACTCTATCACCTCCTGCAAATAGGTTTATTTTTTCCACAAATCAATCGGCTTTAACGCATCGGTGACAAACGGCAGCTCGACCTTGCGCCCGCTCCCTGCTGATTGATAGGCAGCGAAAATCACCTCCAACACCGCGCGTGCATCATATCCCGTCACCAATGGCTGTTTGTCGTTCTGCACGCAGTCGACAAAATGAGCCATCTCCTGGTGAAAGCCGTAGTTCCATTCTTCTTCATATATCGTGAACGACCAGCCTTTCGTCTCTCCGGCCTTTTCCACCGCGTAATCATATCCGGCGCCGGAATAGGTGATGATGGAATTGCCCTGCAGCAGATTGGCATAAGCCACCCCGTTCGAGCCATACACCTCAGCGCGGTCGTCCATGCCGCCGGGTTTTGTCCAACTTTCCTCAGCCAGTGCAATCACGCCGTTTTCGAATTCCAAGATCAGCAGGGCGTTGTCATCGCCTCTGGTTTTTTCCTGGTGCACTTGCGTGCTCATTTGGGCGTAAACGGATTTGATCTTGGGACGGTTGAGCATCCAGCGGAAGAATTCAATCGCATGGCAACCCATATCCATGGTCACGCCGCCGCCGGATCGTTCGACATCCCAGAAATGTTCCGCGTGCGGACCATCGTGTTTCTCGGATTGTTTGATCAGCGTCGCTTTTCCCAAGGCGCCGCTGTCCAGCAGCTGCTTCAGCCGTACGTATTTGGGAGTAAAGCAAAGTTCTTCTGCATACATCAATTTGACGCCGGCTTTTTCGCACGCCTGAATCATCTGATCGGCCTCCTTGAGGTTCAGGCACATCGGTTTTTCCAACACCACATGCTTGCCCGCTTGAGCCGCATCGACAGTCAATTGACAATGCACTCGGTTGGGGGCGCCGATGACAACCATATCGATCTCGGGCATGGCGAGCATTTGCTGAACATCGGTATAAAAATGAGGAATCGCGTGAACGCGGGCAAATGCTGCGGCACTCCCCGGCGTCGGAGAGGCGACTGCCAGCAGCTGCGCCTCGGGACAGTGCTGTAACGAGCGCGCATGAATGGTGCTGATAAAGCGCGCGCCAATGAGACCTACGCCCACCTTTTTCGACATAGTGACCTCCTCTTTCCCATGATTGATGTGTTCAGTCAAATCCACCGAATTGATTCGAATGGGTTGAGCATTTCCCTTCACGTTTCACGGCCATGTTTTCTGCAACGCATGTTACGCCACAATCGGCCACTTGAACGTCGATGTGAGCTCGATTCGTCGTCCTTTTGCCTGGGATTCGCGCGTGGCCTGAATGATCTCCAGCACGTGCAGCGCATGCTCCGGCGTAATCAGCAACTCCCGACCCGTCGCCAGGCATTCGGTTGCCAGCGACGCTCCCATCTGCCAGACAAAATTCGAGTTCTCGATGG
>RPQV01000200.1 GCA_003818595.1 Calditrichota bacterium | reverse complement strand
GACAAGATTTTGCTTTTCCAATAATGCCAGCATCGCGCTGATGGTATTAGGGTCGGATGTTGCCCGCGTTGCCAACTCCTGTTGTGTTATTCCGTCCTCATCGTCAAGAATGACCAGACAGACAAACTGATCTGCCGTCACCCCGGATTTCGATAAAAACGTGTTTGTTTGGCGATGCATTGACAAATAAGCGGCCCGCAGAACCATTGCGATGTTTTCTTCAACGCTCATCTATATTTCATTCGTCCAATTAATACGTATACGTATTAAAATAGTATTAAAGTTGATCTCCAATGTCAAGAAAAATCTGAAAAGACACAGAGGCTTCTTAATGCAGCCCTCGATAGTTACCTGATTCACGCAAAGCCGCCACGACCGCAAAGCTTGATTATCTGGTCTCTGTGACTCCGTGACTCCGTGCGAGGAAGCATTTATTTTTTATTATTGATCAAGATAGTATCTCTCCAATCATCATAAAAAGGTGACCTTTGCAGAGGAATATGAACAATTCATAAAACATTACCAGGAAACACTGCGGAAGAATAAGGTAATAAGGTAAGAATCGTGAGGAACCTTTTAGCTACTAAGGTGAGCGGAGCAAAAATAAGGTAAAAAACCGTCAATTAACAAATGAATTTGATCTTTGATCGCTCGGGGATTCCGACATTAGTCAACGGAGCTGCGGACAGAGCTGCGTGAAGATGCGAATGCATAGGTTACCCATGACTGAGGTATTACAAAGCAGCTTGATCATCAACAGATCATCGCCTTATTTTTTACGAGACAACCAGGGGGACATCATCGAAAGATCAAGTCAGGGGAGTATATGGGAGAGGTAAAAAAAAACGGACACTCGGCTTGGATCCGCTTAGGGGGGGTCAGCAGATCCGGGGGTTGCCGAATGTCCGATATTTATTGACAGCAGGCTCATTCTGCTGTAATCATGCAAATTTATTATTAAAGCCCAATAATATACACACATGAATTCAAAATTGCAAGCAATAATTTTCGCAGGCACAATTGAGTGAGCAGAGTGCTCATTTGAAAAGACAGTATTGAACAGGATCGTACAAAACAGGATGATAAATTGCTTGCATATTTCTATATGTATTCTATATTCTATATGTAAATTACATATATTGAAAAGGCGTCAATGCCCAATCAACCTCGAAAACAGGGCTGTCGCTGTTATGATGAGCGCCAGAGTCGCTGGGTTGAACCCTCCATCCTCTATCTTTTGTGGTCAAAACCGAACCACGGATATGATTTGATGATTTCGCTGCCCGAGTTGGGTTTTTTCACCGGTTCGGCTGATCCGGGGGCCATATATCGCACCCTCCATCATCTGGAACACGTCGGTCTGGTGAGTTCAAATTGGGATAACACCGGGTCTGGTCCCGCCAAGCGGCTCTACACCATCACCGAGTTGGGACAGGATCACTTGCGTCTGTGGACCGCCGCCCTGCGCAAACGAATGCATGCGATAGATTCTTTTATCCAAAAGGTGCAGGAATTGGAGTAATACCTCAGTCATGGGTAGCCTATGCATCCGCACCTTCACGCAGCTCTGTCCGCAGCTCCGTTGACAGACTGGAAAAGATGCACGCAAAAACGCAGAGATACTATCTTGATCAATAATAAAAAATATAAAAGCAGGGAGCTGCATGCCATTTGTGCAGATAATAAAGCTTTGCGGTCGTGGCGGCTTTGCGTGAATCAGGTAACTATCGAGGGCTGCATTAAGAAGCCTCTGTGTCTGTGACTCCGTGCGAGGTCAATCTTTGCGATCTCTGCGGTTTTGCGTGATTCTTCATGAAAGCATTTCCAGCTTTAACCACACGGTGCTGAATGAGCAGGCGAATTGGCTTATTCCCATAACTGAGGTATTACGAATTGGATGTCATGGAAAATGAACAATGAGGAATGCATTGTGAATCAAACAGAGATGAATCCCGATGAACTATTGCGCAAACATTAATTGAAACCATTGAACAAAATACACAGGAGCATTCCGTGGAACAGAAACAACAGGAAACCCAGATACATCGTTTTGCGATTCCAACGGCAAATGGCGAATTGTGCCGACATTTTGGTCACTGTGAGCAATTTACCATCATTGATTTTGAACTTTCCTCCGGTCGAGTGATTGCTGAAAAGTGTGTAACTCCTCCGCCGCACGAACCCGGGAGGCTGCCGCGTTGGCTGCATGAACAGTCAGTTCAGACGATATTGGCCGGCGGCATGGGAGCGCATGCTCAGAATCTGTTTCAAGAGCTCGGCATTCACGTCGTGACCGGCGTCGAGGCGGGAAAACCGGAATCTCTCATTTTAGCTTATTCCAGAGGAGAGCTTGTAATTAGTGACAATCGATGTAACCATTAAACCCGTCATTATGAGGTCTCGATGAGCGTCATTCCATTATTGAGATTCACCTTATCACTTTGTCACATCATCACATTTATAAAGGCTCCTCCAATGAAAGATACAATTGGACAAATTGCAGCGGCCAAGACGGAATTTCCCCGCATCACTGTTATATATGACAACTATTCCTATCGTTCTGATTTAGAAACTTCATGGGGATTTTCCTGCTATATTGAAGGAAAGGAAGAGAATATCCTCTTTGACACCGGTGGAGACGGAGATATTTTATACCGGAACATGGCCAAACTGAATATTATGCCTGACCGGATTCAAACCATTGTGTTGTCGCATGAACACGGGGACCACATCGGCGGATTGGAACGGATTTTGAAGGAAAATCCGCACGTTCGGATTTTTGTGCCGCAGTCATTCTCACAAAAAATCAAAAAAATGATCACCACAGCTGGAGCACAAGCGATTGACGTCGAAGAACCTTGTCAGATCGGCGATCAGGTGTTCAGCAGCGGTGAAATAAAGGGCAACATTCCCGAACAAGCTCTGATCATCAAGACGATGAACGGACTGATAGTCATCACCGGCTGCGCTCATCCCGGCATCATTGCCATCCTGCGGCGCGTCAGACAGCTTTATACGGATGATTTCCTGCTCGTCTTGGGGGGATTTCATCTCAAAGGCTTGGGAAAAAATCAGATACAGAATCTGATCGAGGAAATTCGGGAATTAGGCGTTCATTATATCGGCGCAACACACTGCAGCGGCGAGCTGACACGCTCATTATTTGCACAATCGTTCAATGACTATTGGCTGCCTGCAGGGGTCGGCTATCGCATTGAGCTTTCCGATTTGATCATACCGCACAAACATTGACCTTTTTCATCATTGCATATTTGATGGGGATTTTGTATAATCATATCATTTTCGCAAGTGAACCAAAAGATAACATCTCATTTTTATCATCACAAATTAGATGAACAATCCGCCGAATCACACAAATATCAACGAGCTGCGTTCATCGCGTCTGGATTCACTCGACGTTTTGCGCGGACTCAACATCCTGGTGATGCTGTTTGTCAATGACATCGCCGGCGTCGCCTCCGCACCCGGCTGGATGAAACATATCACTCCTTCCAACGGCGACGGCTATACATTTGTCGATGTGGTTTTCCCCGCCTTTTTATTCATTGCGGGCATGTCTCTCCCCTTGGCGTTGGAAAGTCGACTCGCACGCGGTGCATCGATGCTGTCCGTCGCCAAACATATTTTGGGCCGCACCCTGATTTTATTGCTGCTCGGCGTCTTTATGGTGAACAGCGAATCCCTATCTTCCGAAGGATGGCTTCATCCGCGCTTGTGGACTCTGCTCGTTTACAGCGGCATATGCCTGATCTGGATCGCACAGTCCGCGGATAATAAATGGAAACGCATACGCCGGATCAGCGGCGGGGTGCTGCTCTTCATCATGGCGTTCTTGTATCGCGGCGAAGGGGTGCGACGATTGATCGAGTTGCAGCCGCATTGGTGGGGAATTTTAGGCTTGATCGGTTGGGCCTATCTGGTCACCGCTATACTCTATCTTCTGCTGCGCAAATACCGACTGAGCTTCGCCGCAGCCATTGTGTTGCTCTATTGCCTTTATTTTGCCGACGGCGCCAATTTCTTCGGCAACGCCGGCGGATTGGCGCGCTGGATTAATATCGGCTCGATGCTGGGCTCCCACGCCGCCGTGACCGCGACGGGTGCATTATTGGGATTCACGCTGCTTCCGCCGACGCAGTCCCATCGCGAGCGCATCATCGCAGCGCTGGCATTTGCGTTTTTCCTGGGCGCCGCCGCAATCATGCTTCATTCGTTGAACAGCATACATCGTATGTTCATCTATAACAAAATCGCCGCCACTCCCCCCTGGTGTCTGATCAGCTCCGCCTGGACGGCCTTGATTTGGACCGCTGTCTATTGGGTAATTGAGGTGAAAGGCATCCGTTTCGGCAGCAATGTGCTCAAATCGGCAGGCCAAAATGCGTTGTTTGCATTTATTCTGGGACCGATTGTTTATACTTTGTTGGACATATCAGCGGCAGCTTTCAGCGGTTTCTCTCTGTGGGGGTGGCTGGGTTCCGCATTTATTTCCGGACTCGCGCGTTCACTCATTTTTGCGGCAGCGGCAGTCGGATTGACCGCCTGGATGCAGCGCCGCGGATTGGCCTTGAGGATATAAGAAATGAAGACAATAGGTTCTTATGTTGCCTTGATGATGCTGGTTTTGTCATTTTCCCACCTACAGGCGAAACAGAAAAATGTCACACCCAAAGCTCCATGGTGCTCGCTGCATTTGCTGAATTTTGATACGGACTCCAGTTTGCTCGTTCTCGAAAAACAGCTGCCGGAACTTGCGCTGAAGGGGGTGAATGTTTTGATTCTGGAGGTCGATTACGGATTCAAGTTCCGCTCGCATCCCGAATTGAGGGGATCCGATCATCCGGTCACCAAAAAAGGCGCCGGACGATTGGTCAAAGCGTGCCGCGCAAATCATATTCTGCTCATTCCGCAATTTCAGTGCTTCGGTCATCAATCATGGGCGAAAACGACCTACCCCCTGCTCACCCGATATCCCGAATTGGATATCACTCCGGGCGCCTTTCCCCAAAATGAAGGCATTTACTGCCGTGAGTGGGACCCCATGAATCCGCGCGTTTACGACATTGTATTCAAACTGATTGATGAAATCATGACCGCTTTTGACGCTGATTTCCTTCATGTGGGTATGGATGAGGTGTTCCTCATCGGCCATGAACTTTCACCGTCAACGAAGGGTCTTGATCCCGCCCCGGTATTTGCTCAAGCCGTGAATGACCTTTACGATCACATCGTGCGTAAACGGGGCAAACAAATGTTGATGTGGGGCGACAGGCTGATCGACGGCAGGGTCTATGACTATGGGGAATGGGAGGCGTCCATGAACGGCACGGCAGCAGCCGTTGATATCATCCCCAAAGACATCATCATCTGCGATTGGCACTATGAGGTGCGTGAATCCTATCCGTCGACAGAGATGTTTCTGCAAAAAGGCTTTCGCGTTTTGCCTGCCGGCTGGAGAAATGTTGAAGCCAGTCGCGCCTTTATTAATTACAGCTTGGCCCTTGGCCATTCGTCGATGCTGGGGCATCTGTTCACCCGCTGGAGTTCACAGCGTGAACACCTGGCAGAATTTCCGCCTTTGCTTGAGAATGCATCCCTATTGAAACAAAATAATTACGAATAAGCAGAACCAGAGGGGAATCATTTTCCGGAACTCAGCCTATTGACCTTCTATGGTAAAAATTGTCGATTTTGGAGAGGATTGTGCGGACATTCCAGTCCTTCATTCGTCGGTATAGTGATTGTTTTTCTTTCCTTTTCCTGCTCTGCTTCCCTTTTCTCCGAGGAAACAAAATACTATTTTCACCATCCGGAGAACAACTTTGGCTCAGACCTCATATTTAATCCTGCCAGTCTGTTTCTGAATGGAACTTTTGATATTCTGCGCAACAACGGTCGACCCAAGAATATTTATAAAATACCCTATCGAACGGGTGTCGACAATGTCATTGAAAATCTGACGCATCCGGTGCAGAATATCGAAAAATATGGGTGGACTAACTTCGTCGAAAATGAGGTGTTCAACACCTCGTTGAATCCCGACAAGATGCAGTTTCTGCCCAATTACACCCTGCATCTCATCGGCAACAGCATGCAGTATATCAAACTGGCCGAATGGTATCAGCACCACCAATACCCCTATCCCTATTTGTTGTCGCTGGCGACCACCCTGGGATATCAATTCATGAACGAGGTCATTGAAAATTGGGATTATAGGGGCGCGAATGTGGATCCCATCGCCGATATGCTGATTTTTAATCCGGTGGGGTTCCTATTGTTTTCCACTGATTGGGGCAAAGAATTCTTCTCCGAGCAGTTTCCCATTTACGATTGGTCCGGGCAACCGTATTATAATCCTGGAAATGGGTTCATGGAAAATGCCGGACAACAATATTCCGCCAAAATTCAATTCCGTTCAGCCAGCAGAACCTCATTTTTCATTCATTGGGGCGTTTTTGCCGCCCTGGGTCTGAGTTATCGGATGAAAAATGACTGTTCGCTCTCCGTGAGTTACGGCAGCATCTCTTATCACCTGAACGATCATCGTGACGGCGCGGCAAGGATCGTAACATCCTTATTAAAAAGCGGCGTCGGCATT
>RPQV01000199.1 GCA_003818595.1 Calditrichota bacterium | reverse complement strand
TCTGCCCGTGTGGGGCGCTGACCTTTATCTGCATTACAACGCGGCCGGCGAATTATCCGTTATGAACGGCCGATATCAACCCACTCCCTCAGGTACGGAATTTGAATTCACCTTGACCGAACAAGCGGCCCTGTCTCGCGCAGCTCAGGCTCTGCAGATTCCTCTCGAGTCGGCGCACATATGGACGGCAGAACAGGTCATTTACGTCGATGAAAAAGGGAGAGGAATTCCCGCCTGGCATATCGAAATGGGTGCCACAATGTTTGACGACATGCGCTTCATCATCGACGGTCGTAACAGCGAAATATTGGAATCCTATAACAACATCCAGACCGGATCAGCGGCCAAAGGTACAGGAACCGACCTTCTCGGTCAGTCGCGCTCACTCGATCTGTACAAGGTCGGCAGCAACTATTACCTCCTGAACACCACCAAAGGAATGTTCGACGGCAACACCACTGATGAAATCGCCTCCATACAGGGTGTCATCCTGGTCGGCGACGCCAGAAACGTCGAGCCGGATCAGTTCAACTATTACTACTATACGGCCTCGACCTCCACCAGTTCATGGCCGGCGAACGGCGTATCTCTGGCCTACTCCTTTTCCCGTGTTTATGATTATTTCAAAAATGTTCACGGATTGGTCACGCTCGACAACGCCCGCCACAACATCATCGGCATCACCAACATCGGTAATCAGTACAATAACGCCTTCTGGAGCGGCGGCATAAAAATGTTCTGCTTCGGCAACGGCGACGGTCAGGTTTTTATTGATCTGGCGGCTTCCTTCGACATCATCGCCCATGAATACGGTCACGGCGTCACCCAATACTCTTCGAATTTGGAATACCAGTTCCAATCAGGTGCGTTGAATGAGGCGTTCAGCGACTTTGTCGGCGTGATGGCTGAAAACTATGTCGATCCGGCGAACGCCGATTGGCGCATCGGCGAGGACTGTCTCCCCGCCGGGTCCACTTATAACTGCCTGCGCGACCTCTCCAACCCGCATCAGCCGAAATCACTCACCTCAGATTACCCCAACAAAATGGCCGAGTACGCGAACTGGACCATCGATCAGGATAACGGCGGCGTCCATCGCAACAGCACCATTCCCGGTCATGCGTTTTATCAAATGTCAACCCGCATGGCTGTCGATCGGGTGGAAAAAATCATCTACCGCGCCTACCTGAATTATCTGACTCGCCGTTCAGAATTTATCGATCTGCGGTTGGCGGCAGTTCAGGCGGCAAAAGATTTATATCCCGGCGACAATACCGCGACCTTGACCGGCCAGTCATTTGATATCGTCGAGGTATACACCGGTGAAGAAACCGAACCGGATCCTCCATTCGAACCCGTGGAAGGCGACGATTTTGTGCTCGCTCTCTTCGAAGGCTCCGGAGAAATGTTTAAAATAAAATCCGACTATCCCTGGGCTGACGGCAATGCCGTAAGTTTAGGAATCACCAGCGTGAGTAAACCCTCGGTAACGGACAACGGCCAAGTCATTGTCTATGTCGACGCAGAGGGGAACGTCAATTGGTTTGACACAACAGAAAACCAAAATTACGCGCTCACCGATGACGGCATCTGGTATAATGTCGCCATCTCGCCTCTCGGAGACTATATTGCCCTGGTGCCCAAGCCTGAATCCTACCCTTCGACCATTGCCATATATGATTTCGCCGCCGAAAGCATGACATTGCGCGCGCTCTCGATCCCCACGACGACCGAAGGGGCTGAAATCATTCCGGATTATGCCGATATCCTCGACTGGTCAACCGAGGGCGGGTGGCTGATCTTTGACTGTACGTTTGCCCTGCAGGACTCTTATGGCGCAGAAAGCAATACCTGGGGCATCTATCTGACCAATGTCTCCGAAGACGCGGTGGTGCCGATTTTCCAGCCCGATGTTCAGTATGCCGTCGGCAATCCCTCCTTTTCAAGCACTCGCGACAACGTCATCGCCTTTGATGTGATCGATTACAGCAGCGACCAGGTTGGTTATTATGTCTATACTTATGATTTATTTGAAGGTCAACTGGGACTCATTCATCAGAACAGCGGCACTTATGGCCACCCCTCGTTTTCTCCGGATGACCGAAAAATGGTCTTCCAGGACCAAACGACGATCAATGATGAGCTGGTCTCATCTCTCTGGCAGATCGAATTGCAGGCGGACGGCCTGACCCCCAGTTCTGAAGGGGCGAAAGCCTGGGTGTATCCCCTGGAGTACCCCGTCTGGTATGCTGAAGGAACGCGGCCGTCGAATGTGGAAACGGTATTTGCCGAACAGTTCGACCAGGAGACCTTTCCTCCCAACGGCTGGTTGGCGCCCGACATGCCGGCGCACGCTGATTACGGCTGGCGTCAGGGAAACGTCGACGATCATAATTTTTCCGATATCGAGCCCGATAACGTCGCCTCGGTGATTTGCGGATACAATCCCGCTGCCATGCAGGTGGATCGATTCTATTCTCCTGCCTTTAACGTGGCCAGTTCAGAGACACAATTGACTTTCTGGGCGGGATACAATTTCTCCTGGACCAGCAACTATCAAGTCAACCTTTATCTGACCTCGCCCAATTCAATGGATGCCGCCGCGACCTTGTGGCAAATCAAAAATGAGGGCAATGACGGCGGTCAGGAATGGAGCTGGCATCAAGTCACGGTCGATCTTGGCGGATATGCGGGACAGAAAAATGTCAGACTCTTCTGGGAATATCGGGGGAAAGACGGAGATCTCTACGCCTTGGACGGCATCCAACTCACCAATCGCGGCGGTGCAGCCGTGGAAACTGATGACCATAGCGCGCTCCCGGAATTGACGATCATTCGCAACTATCCCAATCCATTTAATGGCGAGACCCTGCTCACCTACACCCTCGCAAAAGACGGGCCGGTGACCATCGAAATATACAACTTGAGCGGCCAACTCGTGCAGACCATTGTTCAGGATGAATTTCAAGAATCGGGAACCTTTCAGCATAAATGGAAGGCCGAAGGCGTAGGATCAGGCGTCTATTTTTATCGTCTGGTCACCATCGATGGAGTTTACAGCGGAAAATCAGTGGTGATTCAGTAGATTTTCGGCAGAATCCAAGTCCCAAGTTTTGTCCTGCGTCTAAAGTGGACAGATAGAACTTGGGACGCAGATTGAAAGACGGCTGTCAGGTTAAACTTGACAGCCGTCTTTTCAATACCCTGTAGGAATCGATACTTATTTGAGTACAACCATGCGCCTGGTGATGATCTCTGATGCGGTCGTCAATTGATACAGGTAGACGCCGCTGCTGAGCTGTTCGGCATTAAACTGCAAGCGATGCTCGCCGGCCGCTTGCACGCCGTTCACCAGCGTCGCCACACGATCTCCCAACACATTATAGACCGCCAGCTCCACCTGACCGCTTGTCGGCACAGAAAACCGAATTTCAGTGGCGGGATTGAACGGATTGGGGTAGTTCTGAGAAAGGGCGAACTCGACCGGAACGGGCGTCGCCTCGTCGCTCACCTCTGTTCCAACATCGCTCAACAAAACCAGGCTCACATCATCGAGCGTGATTTCAAATGTGCCGGTTTCGCAACCCGCCGCGATGCCGATGTAGACGTCAACAGATGTGCCAGCCGCTCCGGGGACAGTATATAATGTAGTGGCTTTGCCGGTACAGCCGTCGCGACGGAATGTGCCGTTTATGCCCACGCCGTTGCAGGTTGAAGATGCATTGAAACCGGTCAGTTTATCTGAACCAGAACCGGCTGCAGGTTTCCATGGTGCTCCGTCGACGGGTGCTTCGGTACTCATATAAACTTCGCAATAATAATTCCCGGCGCCGCCGATATCCCTAAAACCGCCGTTGAATCCATAGGTGGCGCCGCCGATGAGCGTGGTTTTCTGCCAAATGACGCCGCCGCAGGCGCCGGCCGAGGCGTCGCCGCGAATGGCGAGATAATTGGCCTGCCCGAGATTGGGGCCAAACGTATCCGCCTCGGACATATCAACCTGGAGAGGAGCGGGGGCTCCGATGTTGGTCAGCGTCCATCCGGCGCCGTCCTCAAAATCGCCGTCGACCAATTTGTTGGGCCTCAGAGCAATGTCGTCGATCAGCAGCTCAAAAAGGCTTCCGGTCCAGCCGGCGCCGGTTTTCAAAGCCACATAGGCACTCACCGGCTGGCCGACTTCTCCCGGTGTGCGATAGATGACGGCGTGGTTATTTTCACAGGCGTAATCCATAAAGGTCTCATCGAGATCGATGCCCGAACATCCTGACCATGAATTGAAACTCAACATGCGGTCAGATTGCGTGCCGCCGGCGGCGGTGTAATCCACACCATCGACAGGCTCTTCCTGTCCCACATAGATCTGAAACCACGATCCCGCCTCCAAATCGCCGTCCAGATATTTCCATGCCGCATCGAGGACATACGATGTGCCGCCGATCAGCTCAACCTGCTGCCAAATTAAACCATTCATCCAGTTCGGATCAATAACTCGTTCGCCATAGACGTACAAGCTGGCATTACCGGAACCGTAAAAAGGTTTCCCATCCGTATAAGGAAAAGAATAGATTATTTCATCCGGGGCGCCGCCGTTATAAATGTTCCAAAAACCTTCAGTTTCGAAACTGCCGTTGGGAATGACATTCTGCGCATTCGCCGGCAACGCCGATAACATGAAAATCCCGATCAAGAACAACAAGCCAAGATTTGTCACAAGCTTTTTCATTTTTGAATCCTCCAAATAATTTGATCATTTCTGTGTCAAACTCATCATCAATGATTTTCCCTGTTTCTCCTTTCCCAGAATTGATGGTCGCTGTCAGATCATTAATTTCATATATAAAAACAGCAATTGATTCAATAATTATTCAAATTAAATCTTTTAAATATTAAAAAACAAGAAAAAGATCAGTGAGGCGGCGGCATCAAAAGTTGTTCGCCACCACAGATCAGATACCCTTTGCATGGCTATTGATAGGAATAATGCAGAGACGATGAGGACGCAGAGCGTCCGGAGATGCATTCCCATGCGGACAGACTGTGTGAAAACACCTTTTCATTCTCCGAGGCTGTATCAAAAGTGTTTTTCAACCTCTGATCCATATCTAATATATGAAATGATAAAAGACTCACGCAAAGCCGCGAAGACACAAAGAAATAATTTTGAATAATTCATTTGTTTATCCACCACTTTTTGCAGAACTGACCTGATTTCCACTATGAATAAGGCCGGTTATGAAAAATGAAACTCACGACAACACTTTGCGTCTTTGCGGCTTTGCGTGAACCGCCAAATTGTTACATCTGAGAGCTTGATCAAATCTTTAATGACTTCCATTACTGCACGGTGCGACCTGCAGACGGATTATTCTGAATAAAGAAGATATCGCGAACGAAGACGATCAAATCCTTCAAGATCGCCTTCCCATGCGGATAAAATCGGCTCTATGTCCTCCCCCCGCTCAATGGCGATGCGAATCCGACGCGTGCCGCATAATCGATCAAAATGATCAGCATTGAAAACAAAATGATGCGGATAGAGATCATGGATCGTCTTCACCAGCAGGACGCCCATTGTGAACGGTCGCGCCGCCGACCAATCATTGACGCGAATCATGATCCCGTGACAGGGTGTGTCGCGATATTTGGGATTCATCGCTCTCCCGGGCAGAGAGTGAGGAACAAATTCAATCGGTGCGAGCGTAATTCCGGGGAAACGATACACCGCAAGTGAACGCAGAAGTTCATCCGACTGGATCCACGGCGCCCCCAGAGATAAAAAGGGCGACTCGGTGCCTCGACCCTCGGAAACATTCGTCCCCTCCAGCAGACAAGTTCCCGCATAAATGAGCGCTGTCGACGGAGTGGGAATATTGGGCGAGGGCGGGATGAAACGAGTTGCATCCGCATCAATGAATTCCGCGCGCCGCCAACCCCGCAGCGGCACCACGGTCAGCTCGACGCGCCGCTCGCTGTCCAGCCACCCTTCCCCCGCAAACATTCGCGCCAATTCTCCAATGGTCAACCCGTGACGCACCGGAATCGGAAACATGCCGATGAACGAAACGTATTCTCGCTCCAGCATCGGCCCCTCCATGATCAGACCATTGAGCGGATTGGGCCGGTCAAGGACGACAAACGGAATGCCGCGCTCGGCTGCCGCCGTCATCGCTTCCGCCATTGTCCAAATATAAGTATAAAAACGAGCGCCGATGTCCTGCACATCTAAAACGAGCATATCGATGTCGCTGAGCATCTGCGGCGTCGGTTTGCGGCTTGCCCCATAAAGACTGAAAATCTGAATGCGATCCGCAGACAACTGATGAGCGATGCGCTCGCCGGCCTCCTGCGTTCCCCACAATCCGTGTTCAAGGGCGAAAAGGGCTTGTATCTGCACATTCTCCATGGCGGAGAAACGATCAATGATATGAATCCGGTTTCGATCAACAGCCGTCTGATTGCAGACAATGCCGATGCGCTTGCCCTGAAACAAATGCTCGAACTCGAGCACCCGGTCCAGTCCGACCAGCACTTGTGCCGTGCAGGCGGTCAGCTGACTGAGCAGAATGACGATGATCACTGTGTTGCGCATGCTTTTCCCATCAGCATCAGAGGTTATCGAT
>RPQV01000198.1 GCA_003818595.1 Calditrichota bacterium | reverse complement strand
AGCGCAAGAGTCTCTTCTCCCAAAGAGAGCCCCAGCATTCCCAAGCCGATGGCAGCGCCGATGATGCCGATATTTTCGATGCTGGAATATGCCAGAAATTTTTTTATGTCGTGCTGCGCGATGGCGTTGATAATGCCGAATAAACCGGTCAGCAGAGAAAGGATGAATACGGCGTAAGCAATCGGTCGAAGCGGGATTCCGGAAAGCAGGAGGATGCGCAGGATACCATAAATGCCGGTTTTGATCATGACGCCTGACATGAGCGCAGAGACACCGGTCGGCGCTGCCGGATGCGCGAGCGGCAACCAGGAATGGAAAGGAATAAATCCGGCCTTGACGCCAAAACCCAATAAAAAAAGGATGATGAGCAGGATTGAAACGGTCGATTGACGGGAGAGGATCCTCTGAAACGCCTGAAAGTCCATATTGTCTGCCAGCACACCAGTTCCGGCAAAGGCGACGATCAAAAAAGCCGCCCCAATTTGCATCGCAATCAGGTAGTATAATCCCGCCCGACGCACCTGCTCATCACGATGCTCGGTGCTGACGAGGAAAAAGGAAAAAAGGGACATCATTTCCCAAACCATGAGAAACAACAAAGCATTCTGAACGGCAACGACCAGCAGCATGGATATGATCAGCAGACCGAGGAAAAAGTAATAACTGCCCAGAGAATAGCTGTCTTTATAAAGCTTCATGTAATTGATGGAATAGATGGAAGCGCCCAAAGCGCCGATGGAGATGATCAGCGCAAAAAAGGCGGAGAGCGGGTCCATCCTCAGGCTGACGATGCCGATCGGATAGGAGAGTGAAAAGGTCAATTCTGAAACGATGTCGGATGACAGAATGTTGAACAGAAAGGGGAGTTGCAGCGAAAGAGACAAGCCTGCAAATAGGGAGAAGAGAATTCCTTTCCATGAGGGTCGGCACAAAAAAGCCGCAAAACTGCCGATCAGATAAAAGGCCAGACTCATCAGGAAGGCATTCATGAGTTATGGGTTCCCTTCTTTTGCCATTCTTTTTCCTCAACTTCCACGAAAGACAGAATCTCTTCTTCTGCAGCCTGTTTTTCCAACAGGTTGACAAAGGATTCCATTCGGCACAGATACGAAATCTTGGAAAGTACTTCGAGATGACGTTTGGGACTTGATGTCAGCAGAATAAAGAGGGTGTGCACGGCTTTGCCGTCCAAGGCGTTAAAATCAACAGCATTCTGCAAAAAGCAGATGGCGATGCAGGCGTCCTGAATGTTGGTGATCATCGGATTGCGGGGATGCGGGATGGCAATTCCGCTGCCGATGGCGGTCGACATCATTTCTTCTCTGTTCAGTAAAGCAGAGATGATTTCCTCTTTCGAGATATGGGGAGGGGTGTTGATGAGATCGATGGAATTATGCAGAACTTGTTTAATGGTGTTGCCGGGGATGTTGCGATAAATGCCGCCGCGGCGAAGCAAATCGGTGAAGACGGTCGGTCGGCCGGCAATGGAGAGTTCAAACAGTGTGTCCGATAACTCGATCTTGTTGCTTAAAATCCATTCATTGATCTCGGCGCGATTAAAACGGTACTGGTGATTGATCCGATAGCAGGGGATTTTGTTCTCCTTAATCCAGCGATAGACCGTTTTTTCAGATACCTGAAAAAGATCTACAATATCTTTGATTTTCAAGTCCATGCACCATCCTTGCATTAAAATTCAAGTTAAAAAAAATTGCTGATTTGTCAAAGATTATTATCTATTGTCCATAAAAATACCCTAATGTCCGAAAAAAGTTGATCGCCGTCTGCAGAAACGATTGCATCTGCACTGCTCCTCAATCATCGATCCTTGCCCCAAAAGGAGGGACGGAACACAGGTGAATGATCAATCGTTAAAAAAAAAGATTGACAAAATGGCGAATATTCATTACCATCTTTTATAGACGACACCGGGGATGCTGCACAGCAGATCACAAATTCATACAATCGTTTCCATTATCTCAATCTTCCGCTCAGGGAAAAGTCTGTCATGTCGACAGGTGCATTGTGAAAGGCGGTGATGCTTGATGCAGTAATATTTTTCATCGTAATTCTTGAACAGAGTCTATTGACCTACTCATGGGGGAATTCAATCATGAATCATCATGAAAATAAATTTCCAAGCTCCATGCATATTGCCTGGGCTGTCACCCCGCGCTGTAACCTCTACTCATTGCATGATCCATATCGACGGCGTGATTGCAGCATTCTCCGGGATGAATTGACAGATCAGGAGTTGTTGAAGCTTGCCGCTGACATCGCATCCGTCAAGCCTCAAGCCGTCACGCTCGGCGGCGGCGAGCCGCTGCTGCGGATGTCGGTTGTGTATGATATCGTCTATTTGCTGGCACACCAGGGAATCAAGGTCGCGCTATCGACCAATGGTTCCCTGCTCGCAGGAGAGACGGCGCGTCGTCTGGCCTCCGCCGGTATTGATCGGGTGCAGGTCAGTCTGGACGGCGCCATGCCTGATACGCATGATCGCCTGAATCACCGACAAGGATGTTATGACAGAGCCGTTCTCGCTCTGCAATCGTTGTATTCAAACGGCATCGAGGCAGCGGTCTCTTTTTGTCCCACAAAGATAAATCTGGAAGAATTTGATGATTTCGTCTACCTCGCGTTTTCACTTTATTGTAAAAAGGTGCTTATTCAACCGCTGCTGTCTAATTATTCATTCTACCAGAAACAGGAATTGGCGCTGGATGTTGATGAATATCACGGTCTAGCCGAAAAGATACTTGAGCATAACAATACCTTTTATCCTGACATGCAAATTGAATGGGATGATCCATTTTCACAATATCCAGGAATGGAGAATCTGGGGAAAACGTATTATGAGATCATGGCGGACGGTTTTTTAAGCCTTTCCACATTTCTTCCGTTGTCGCTGGGGAATGTAAAAAAGCATTCGTTTTCAACATATTGGCGCAGTGGACTCGCTCAGGTGCGCAGGTTGCCGATTGTAAAAGAACTGATTCAAAGCATCGATGGCGTCAATGTGCTCCGGGGTTTGTACCCTCTGTCCGCCTACCGTCCGGTCGATTTTATAAAAATCGATATTATTGAAGATATTGGACGTCTAGATGATATCCATCTCTGTGATTTTTATGAAGAGCCGTTGATCAAGGCAGCCGAACCGCATTCTTCTTATTCTAACTCTGAGGCTGTGTGAAAACGCTTCCTGCCTCTTTGGCTGAGCAAAATATACGCCTGATTTTATGGAGATGAGCACCATTGGACTTTGCTCAGGGCGCGGCTGTTTGCAGTTTTCACTCCGTCTTAATGTCTGAGCTCATGCCCCTGAGGACGAAAGCGAGCGGAGGGATTTGTTCGAATTCATTTGTCCCAAACGTTCGGGGATGTTAAAAAAACAATGTCGATTTGCAATGAATTATACTCCGTTTGAAATCGATTATAGTTCGGTAATAATTGAACATTAATCAGTTGCTTTGAAGGAATGATCAACTCAATTGATGCATTGTTCATCATCAGTCGATTAAAGTTCGGCTCGTGTCGAGAAATGACGGATTGCCGGCGATTCTTGTTACGGTCGTGTCAAGCATCACCGACTTGCAGCTGCGCACGGGGTGCGCAGTCCAATCATCCGCGTGCATTGAAGGGTGCGGGGAGTGCGAGACGAAAACTCTCGAGATCTCCAGCGGGGTGCTGATCGTCGAAGAGAAAATGTCCGTCCCGATTCGGCGCCTTTTAGTGTAAAGTTGAATCCGAAACTTATTGAGGATCCGTGCGATTCCCAAGGTATCTGATAAGAGGCTTCACTGTGTCTTGGCGTCTTTGTGCGAGGCCGTTTTCAGTCATCCGGATTTTTCATGATCAGGGCGCAATCAAGTGCACTGACAAAATACCAAAACCCACCTTTGCGTCTGCGTGAGCCTGGCAGCATTGCATTTTGGGGAATAGGGATCAGAGATTGAATAAACTTGGCTCCAATCCTGTGATCCCTCATTCGAACTGCTGCAAAAATTCCACAGCGGACTGTTCGTTGTTGAAATTAATGACCCCATAAATAAAGTTCGTCTGGCGGGAGGGGAAAACCAGACAGTTTTCAATCGAGCTCAACAGGCCTAGTCCCTGTTGCTGTTCCTCGCGCGAGCGGCAGAGCAGTACAAACGCTTTCCAAATCGTATCATTATGTTGATATGCTGCCTCGATAATATGGTCCAAGCGCGGAATAGAACGATAATTACGATGAATGTATTTTAGCGAGCCCGGAATCTGGAATTCTTGCGGGAGCAATGTCAATTCAATCGGAATTTCGGTCGTCGGTAGCCGGCTGCACAACATTTCGGCGAATTGCTGCAAGGTCAGGGTCAAACAGCTGTCCGTTGTCCCGGCCGTCAAATTGCCGTAATAATTCGCCTGCCAGAATCTCAGGTTCATTTTGGTGATCATGCCCTCGTTTCCGATCGTCCGCGTCGTGTGTTCAGGTTTGCGAAAATGGCTGTATATGCCGAACGCCGTCAACGGCGACTCCATCTGGTAAATATCCAGGGTGAAACTCTTTGAAGAATCGTCGGGATCGGCGTAGATGACGGTCGCCATTTCTGCAAGGCCGGCGTTTCGATACAATTCGGCTTCACCGTTGATGTAATTATGCAGCCTCTCCGGAGAATAGACCTCGGGCTGATATACAAAGATCAAATGATCAAAGGTTAACAGCCTGATATAGTCCTCAGTTTTGGCGGATAGACATCCAACCAACACCAACAACAATTTTGCCATGAGCTGCAGGTGGCGCTTCACGAGAGTCGGTTTAAGAGGGAACACTGATTCCTTTCCGCCAGTGGTGACGGCTCTGGTTTGCAAATCTGTCAATTGATCATCTTTGATAAAAGATCGCCTCCACTGAATTTGATGATATTATATGAATTTGACAAGACAGGGTCAATAAAAAAATCGGACAAGCAAAATGAATTGAAATAAATAAAACAAACGTTTGTTTAAATAGATAATCTGAAATCATTTTTGGGGATTGTGTATGAAATTGATCGGACTTTTAGTTGTTGTCCTGTTTTTATGCTCTACACGACAGAACTTGGGACAAGAAGCAGGCGTGGTCGAGCCGGTTCTTGAGCCGAGCTATGAGCTGGGCGGCACTGTACGCGGCGTTTATTGCGCGGGCGCCCAGGCTCATCGAGGCCCCTGGCAAACCAAAAGCGCCTATGCTGAAACTGCCTTTAAGTTAATGATTGGGCGTCATGCGATCGGGAAAGCATTTGCGGATCTGCGTTTTCGTCGCGCTCTCGAAGAGGATACGCAATGGCAAAGCATTGATCTCAGGGAAGGCTATGTTCGATGTGCTCTTGATCCGTTCGAATTCAGTTTCGGCAGACAAATTGTTGTCTGGGGAAGAGCCGATGGATTTAATCCGACCAATAACCTGACCTCCTGGAACTATCTGATGCGGTCTGCAGACGAAGATGATTATCGCATCGGCAACTTTATGCTGCGGACACGCTTTCATCTGGCGCCATTACATCTTGAAGGAGTCTGGCTGCCTCAGTACCAGCCTTCGCAATTGCCGATAGAATTGTTCACCGGCGGTATCGATAGGATTGATGAAGCGTATCCGAATCCCCGGCTTTCCAACAGCTCTGTTGCTCTCAAAGCGGATGTGCAACTGTACCGCGCCGAGGGATCCCTCTCTTATTTTTACGGATTTAATCCGCTGCCCGGGATCGGGGCAGCTTTTCAGAGTTCGGTTGTGGATATGTTGCCAATGGTCAATTTTTATCTCACCGCCTGCCGTTTGCATATAGTCGGCGCCGATTACGCTTCTTCGTGGGGTCGCTGGGGCGTGCGCGGAGAAGCAGCGTGGCGAAAGCCGGATTATAAAGACCAAAATGCCCCCTTTGTTCCTCTCCCTGACCTTCAGGTGATACTGGGGGTAGACCGGCAGTGGGGTCGTTTTCATATGCTTTTCCAATATATGGGTCATTATGTTTTCGATTTTGATACCGCTTTGCCGCCGGGGCACGATTTGGCTGATCAAATTAATTTTCTGTTGACCCAAAAGAATCGTCTGCTGTTGCAGCAGACAGAACAGGTCAGCCATTCGTTTTTTGCCCGATCTTCGCTCACCATGCTGCATGATCTGGCGACTGCGGAACTGGCGGGTATGGTCAATTTCACCACTCAAGAGTATCTGGTTCGTGCCAAATTCGTTTATGATTTGGCGGATGCCCTGCAAGTCAAGCTCAGCGGAGAACACTATTTCGGACCGTCTGCAACACTCTTTGGACTTTTCGGAGATTTTCTGTCCGGCATCATTGTTGAACTGGTTTATTCGTTTTGAAAGGAGCGCCGTTTGAACAGTGACATGAAATCGGAACCCAGAGTAAGAATTCTTCAGGCTGCTGCGGAACTCTTTGCCCGCCGCGGATATGGACTGGTCGGTGTGCGCGAGATCGCAGGTCTGGCAGAGGTGAATGTCGCCATGATTTCCTATTATTTTGAGGGTAAGATCGGTATCCTGCACACGATTATCGATACATTTTTTGATTTATATTTCAAACTGGTGGAAAAAGAGTACGATCCCGAGATGACGCCGGAAGAGTCCATACGTCATCTGGTCGCGT
>RPQV01000197.1 GCA_003818595.1 Calditrichota bacterium | reverse complement strand
GTATTGATACGCCAGGGTGGAAATCACCTTATCGGGAAACTGCTCCGCCACCTGATTGACAAAGGCCATCAGCGAACCGGCATGAGAGCCGTATTTTTGATCCAATGCCCGACATTTTTCGCAGGTGCAAAAGTTATAATTATCATTCTGCGAAACCGACCAATAGGTCGCTTCCGGTTTTTCCTCCATCATCCGGCGCAGATTGTCGATGGTGACCTGCAGCACATCAGCATTGCTCAAGCAGAGCTGGCCGTCCCGCATACGCATGCCGTTCAACTCGCCGAAATATTCGGGATGGTCATCGTAATAGCGGGATGCGGGCACGAGCCTTTCAAAGGTATGCACCCACATGCCCCACTCTCTTGCCATATCTTCGCGGTTGTGCAGTTTGTGCCAGTCCGCATATTCCCGGCTCGCATTGGGCAAATAATGCAGCGTCTCACGCCAGGTGAAATAGGGATTTTGCTGGTCAGTGATTTTTCCAAGAATAATGCTTTTACTTCGAGGAAGATAGAGCGCATCCGGCGCATACAGACAGCAACCCATATGATCTTCGAGCAAACCATAGACAGCGTAGAGTGCACCTTTGCCCGTCCCGCCGACAAGAATTAAAGTCGGACCCAGGGTTTGAATGAGGTATCCACCTTCCGCCAGTTCATCCCACTGTATTTGTGCACCGGCAGACTGCAGATGGGCATTACGCCCGATAATGATCTCGAACGCGTCAAAAGGCACGGTATCAGTCACCACCGGAATTCGTACACCGCTTATCTTTTCGACATATCTCTGCAACTCGATCGCCGCCTGTTCCTCTGCCGGTGTTGCATCAGCGGATTTGACGATCCTGTATCGGCTCGCGCCCTGATCGGCAATTACTATTTTAAAATCACGGCAACTCCATAAAACAGCGCACGCTGCGATGAGGAAGAGCGGAAAAGGGGCCGTTTTTTTCATATCACTCCTTTTTAAAAAGAGATTCGGTCAGCAGGTGTTGTAGGCCGAGGAAAAAGGCACATTCCAAAGGGCGCCGACACAGACGGCGCACTCCAAAACACAGCACTCCAAAACACAGAGACGGAAACGCCGCACTCCAAATTACGTCGACGGAGATGGAGCAGTCTAAAAGATTTTGATCGTTTCTGTCAAGTGCGATCATTTTGAGCAATTGACCGGAGAATTCATCTCAGCGCTTGTTGAATCGCCGGTTCATCCTGTGCTCACCATCAATATAGATTTCCATCACATATCTGCCCTCTTTCAGGTGGCTGACATCCATTCCGGTTATGGAATCTTGAATATGGGTATATTCATGCTCCTCGATGTATTCACCATCTCGAGTGATTCTGATTTTCAATGTTGACGGTTTATGGGTAGTGGTGTAAATCCTCAAATGATCCGCAACCATGCGCGGAAAGATGTTCACAGAGAGAAACGCCGCCGTGGTATCGACCAGGGCATCCTCGTCACATCGAAACGCAAAAAATTCTCCATTGCCGCAATCGCTTTCAAAAAGATGAAGGATGTGCCCTTGAACATCTTTCAGCCGCAATCGTCCATAACCTGATTCCGGCTGAAACCAGAATTCGAGGCCGTCGCCAGTGCTATCAGTGAGCATGAGAAAATAGCTGCCTTCAGCAAGCGCCAGGGTATCGCTGTAGTGAGTCGCCGGTTTGAGCCTCTCCGGTGATTTCATGAACACCGTATCGCCGCTGCTGTTGACAATAAACAGTGAATTCTCCTCCGGCTTGTTGTTGGTCAGAAAATCAATGATCATTCTGGTCGGCAGCATCGGTACATCGTAAAATTCCGCCTCGATCTTGTTATCGTCAGGCCACTCATCCTGCACCCCGTTTGGCTCTGATAATGTGACCGAAAATTGATTCAAGCCGGAGCGAGCCGAGATCTCTCCCGGCAATTTAATCGTGGCATCCTCATAAAATGGCAAGTCCCCCTGCCAGCGAAACGTCTTTTCTGCAAATCCAGCAGTCTGATAGGTGATGACCGCCGTTCTCAGACGCTCTTTCCCCAGATTCCGAATTTTGATGCGGGCGTTGAAGGCAATCGGATTGAATCGATTGAATGGAACCTCACGATTGGGCGCCATAATCTCTTCAACAGCGACATCGTGGGAATGAGTGGGCGCAGAAAATTGAAAAAAATAACAGGTGACAGCCTCAACGGGCTGTTTAATATCACTGGTGATAAACGGTTCCATGTTGATATCAACGGTGTGTTGCGACCGAGTCAGCGGGACATCAATGATATCGGGCGCCTGGAGATATCCTGGACACCAATGGCCGCGATCAAAAATCCAGGTGCCGCCTTGGGGATAGAGCGGATTATCGCCGCACTCTTTCCATCTATCGCGATGATCGACGACTTGGTCGTCAACGATCACTTCGCGCCAGCGGCGGCAAAATTCGCTGCATCCGCCGGTACTGTCCATGCCGTGTCCGGTATGCTGAATGCGAAACCGACCAAAGGCACTACCTGCGGCTCTGCTGATGGCTTTCGGCGCCAGACTGTTCTCGATATCATTTTCGGGATTGCCGTAGTTAAAATGTCCGTCCCATAATGTTTCGACGGAAATGAATTTGGCGATGCGCGGACCAAAATCGATATGGAAATTGATGGTGAGATCCCACCCCAATTCAGGAGATTCATAGCCGGTATGAATATATTCAATCTCGACACTGTCCCGCAAAAACGACTCGAAATCGGTCACATCCACCGACCAAGTGTAGCTCCAACCGGGCTGAAAATTGCTCCCATAGGGAGTCAGCAGCCTGCCGATTTCGAAATTGACACGTCTTCCCTTCTGCCCGCCGCGGCGAAGGATTTTAATTCGATCCAAATAATCCCAATGGGCAATCGCACGATCGGCAGGGTAGGCCAATGTGACCTGCATGTCGATTCGCCTGATCCCTTTCCCGCTATCGGGAAATTCTCCCCACCCAATGAAACTTTTAGCGCCGTGCTCGGGGTCGGTAAAAATGGTCACCTTATCATGAGTCATCACATGCGTGTCTTTCGGTTGAGCTAAACCAATATGAACGCTCATGCAGCAGGTGAAACAAGTGATCCAGTATGTCAAGGACTTGACGTTCATTCCATATCCTCGTGCTATTGAATAATGATCTCATCGGCAAACAGCCAGGCTTTTCCGCCCGCACCGGGGTGTCCTTCAGGGCACGTGCCGCGATTCTGCGCGACGACCTTGACATATCGGGCGTCAAGTGCGGAAAATGGAGCGGAGAATCGGCGAATAATGATCTCATTGTTGAGAGCCGCTAAATCGTTTTTGAGAGCGGCTACGGACTGATAAGCTTGGCCGTCAATCGAAACAGCGTAATCGACCCCCAATGGCATAAAAATCCACGAACCGGCGTTTTGAATAAAGCCGGTCGATATCTCGCTGATCCTGCATACCCTGCCCAAATCAACCACCACCTCCATGTCATGGCCGTGAAATCCCTGCCAATGGCCATCATTAAAAGACCCTGACCCGAGCAATCCATCCAGTAGAGCAGGATCGCCACCGCCGGGATAACGAAGGCTGAACGGCTGGAGATACGAGATCATTTTCCCCAGCCCCTGATGAAGGGTGACGGTTTTCGCAGCGACTCTTCCCTTCAGCACATCCTGCTGAAAAATTCCGGCTCGAATCGTCGTTGTATTTTGTAGAGGAAAGCGACCCTGATAGGCGATGGAATTGGAGGTCGGCTCAGTTCCATCAATGGTGTAAAAAATGGCGGGACGATATTGCTCGGATTGCAAATCAATATAAACAAGGCCATCATCATCGTAATCGGTCATGATGGCCACCTCAAATGATCCCTCTGCCGCGCGATAGTTCAAGATATCGAGCCGCTTTCGATGCTCCTGGTGCAGACGTCGTTGAAAATCCGGCCAGTTTTTCTTCTCTTTCGCCGTCCACACCACCTCGGCGAGAGCGCACATGCGCGGCAACACCATGTATTCGACCTGATCGGATGTTTTGATGTATTCTGTCCAGACATTCGCCCGCGCACCGAGAATGTATTTTTGCTCTGTTGCGGACAACTCCGGCGGCATGGGTTCATAGTCATAAACCTTTTTCAGCGTGGTGTATCCGCCAATGGCCAGAGGTTCGGATTGCGGATCCGCCTGATAATGGTCGAAATAAAGATGCGAATTGGGCGTCATGATCACATCGTGGCCCTGTTGGGCAGCGGCAATACCGCCGTCGACGCCGCGCCAGGACATGACCGTGGCCTGCGGCGCCAGGCCGCCTTCGAGGATTTCATCCCAGCCGATCAGCCGTTTTCCTTTGGATGACAGGAATTTTTCCATTCGTCGGATGAAATAACTCTGCAATTCGTGTTCATCCTTCAATCCTTCTTGCCGGATGCGCGCCTGACATTTTTCGCACTGCTGCCAGCGCGTTTTCGGGCATTCGTCACCGCCAATATGGACATATTCTCCGGGAAACAACCCCACCACTTCAGTCAACACATCTTCCATAAAGTGAAAGACCTGGTCATTGCCGGCGCAAAAGACGTCGTCAAAAACACCCCAGGTTGTGCCCACGGCAAAGGAGCCGCCGGTGCAGGAGAGCTCGGGATAGGCCGCCAGGGCTGCGAGGGCATGGCCGGGCATTTCAATCTCCGGAATAATGGTCACGAATCGCTCCTGAGCGTAGCGGACGATCTCTTTGATCTCATCTTGAGTATAATAACCGCCATAACGCACACCGTCATATTGCTCCGCCCCTCTACCGGGATGGCCAATTAGTGTTTGCTCGCGAAAAGCGGAGACTCGGGTCAATTCAGGGTATTTTTTGATTTCAATCCGCCATCCCTGATCATCTGTCAAATGCCAATGGAAGACGTTCATTTTGTGCAGAGCCAGGAGATCGATATATTTTTTGATAAATTCAATGGGGAAAAAGTGACGACAGACATCCAGATGCATGCCGCGATAGCGGAATCGGGGGATATCGCGAATTTCAACGCAGGGAATGCGCCATGTCATAGGCTGTTTTTCATCCGCATAAACCGCTGCCGGCAGACATTGCATCAGCGTTTGGACGCCGTAAAACAATCCTGCGGCGGCGCCTGCAGAGAGCCGGATCGCCTGCTCGTTCACTGTGAGGGTATAACCTTCCACTCCCAATTCACTGTCTGTGGTTGTGAGGTCCATGAACAACCGTTGACACTTCCCGGGAGCTTTATCGACTACAGGAACCTCAAATCCGGTCACGATGCGAAGGTGAGCGGCTAGGAATTCAGCGACCTGCCGCACCTCTTGATCGGAACTATTCGCCACGATTTTCAGGTCATCCTGCAACATCAGTTCGCCCATTTTCACCTCCAATAGTGAGGGCAAGGGAATGATGCTCACGGATCGATCGACCGCGTCTTCTCGAACAGCATATTTGTTCGCGCAACCTGATAAAGCCAGTGCAATAGATATCGCAACGAACAGGAAAACAAGATTTTTCATCACCAACTCCATTGATCAAAACCACCCGTACAATTAATTGAAATCCCGCTGCAGATCGAGACCTTCGATCTTTAAAGTCCATGCATATTCACACGGCAGGTCATTGTGATAAATATGATGCAAATCAATCCGTAATACGCCATCCTTCGCCGTATAGGCCAATGTCCCGGGTCGACCGAGTAATGAGATGGTGAGATCAGACGAGCTGAACGCCAGCGGCAACTCGAGCACAGCACCCGGCCACTCCAGAATGGTGACATAAAGCCGATCACGGTTTTGGGTATAACACACGTATTCTGCCTTGGAGCGATAGACGGCATTGAGACCATTTTCCGCATCTGTCTCCGGTGAGACATAAAGTCGTGACGGCGGAACAGGTTCCCTTGCCTGGCTTTTCGACGACCAGAACAACTGAATGGACGCATTTTGTATGGTCTCAAAATAGTCGATCTGAATGGGATACTTTCCCCCAGCCTGGAGCCTAATTTTTCCGACGGCGCCCGCGGATGCATCGCTCTCCATCACATTTCCATCGGCCGCGTCTCCGCTCTTGGCCCATTGGTTGATCAACAGACGACCATCGATCCACACCCGCATCCCGTCATCGGCTTGACCTTCAAACAGGTACTCTTCGGAAAAACGAGGCTGGATAAAACCTGTCCACGTCGCCGTAAAGTGATCTTCTTTGATGGATTTACCCGGTTTGTTTCGAACCCAATTGAAATTGATGGACGGATCGATCCGCTGCAACTCGACATCCTTTTCTTCGCCGGAACGTTTCCAGGCGGTTGATCCATAAATGGCCTCGCCATTCACCCGCAGCCATTCACCCAATTGAATCAATCGTTCCTGCTGCAACAAGGGAATCTGACCATCGGCTTGAGGTCCAACATTGATGGTGATGCCGCCGCCGTTGGCGACTGCCTTGACGAAAAAATGAATCAGATCTGCGGGCGACATGTACGCTTCCAGCTTTTCGTTGCGATTCAGCCCGAAACTGCGCCCCAGACCTCTGACTTCAGCCCACGGCCGCTCGCTCGCTTTTAGTCCGGAACTATATTCAGGTGTGCGGAAGCCGATATCGCTGCCTTCACCCCACCGATCATTGACAATCGCCTCATCGCCCACCAAATTAAAATACCATGCCAGCAATTC
>RPQV01000196.1 GCA_003818595.1 Calditrichota bacterium | reverse complement strand
CCTCATGGAAAGCCGTCATCATGGCTGAAACCGCCGGCGGCATCATCGAGTCGTCGCTGATCACCCATTTGGCCGACGCACCGGCATTTCCGGTGGGCGAGTACATCAAACCGGGGCGCGCCGGTTGGAGCTGGTGGTCGGACAGCAACAGTCCGCGCAATTTTCAACGCCAACGGGCATTTATTGACCTGGCCGCTGCGATGGGCTGGGAATATTATCTCGTCGACGCCAACTGGAATTTTGAACCAACAGCCGATTTGCTCGACTTTATCCGTTATGCTCAGTCGAAAAATGTGGGCGTCCTGTTGTGGTACAACTCCGGCGGGCCGCATAATATCGTCACCGAGGCGCCGCGCGATCGCTTTTATGACGTAACCCGTCGTCGCGAAGAACTGCAGTGGCTGAAAGACATCGGCGTCAAAGGCGTCAAGGTGGATTTCTGGCACAGCGACAAGCAGGAGACGATTCAGTACTATATCGATTTGATGAAGGATGCCAATGAGTTCGGCATTTTGGTCAACTTCCACGGCTGCACCGTGCCCCGCGGTTGGGAACGAACCTACCCGAATATGCTGAGTTTGGAATCCGTTCGCGGAGCGGAAAGCTATAAATTTGCGCCGGAATATCCCGCGCGCGCGGTTTTGCACAACGTCTATCTGGCCTTCACCCGCAATGTCATCGGCCCGATGGATTACACGCCGGTGACCTTCTCGGATATGGAAAATCCGCATCTGACGACGAATGCCCATGAGCTGGCGTTGTCAATCGTTTTTCAAAGCGGTTTGCTCCATTTTGCCGACAAGCCCGAGAGCTACTTGGCCCAACCCGCAGACGTACAAACATTTATAAAGAATGTGCCGGTCACCTGGGATGAGACGGTGTGCCTGGCCGGCGATCCGGCGTCTTTTGTCGTCATCGCCCGCCGCCATGGCAGCGATTGGTACATCGGCGGCATCAGCGGAGCGGCGGAAAAGATCAAACTGAACCTCGATTTGAGTCGACTCATCCAGGGCAGCGTTGACATTCAATGGATCGGAGATGGCGAAAATGCGCGCTCCTTCAGCAGCGCCGCCCTTTCCGGCGTCAGCCAGGAAATCACCCTCGCTCCCTATGGCGGCATGGTCATGAAAGCCAGTCCGAAAGAGTGAAACGAGGTCATCACCTGAATCTGGATTAATCGCCATTTTCGATTGTGCGAGGCCGTTCTCTTGGAAAAAGATTCACGCATACGAGCAGCAAAGAACGCAAAGAAAGATTGACAGGATCGGCCTCGCACGGAGGCGCGGAGACACAGAGAAGCACGGAGGAGATCTTCGTCGTTGGAAGAATTCCTTTAAAAAACCTGACCGAGTTCAAATATTGAATTGGTTACCTTGCCGTCTTTATTAAAGGATCATTTCCCTTTGTGCCTTGGTGGCTCCGTGCGAGGTCTTGCTTTGCTTTGCGCCTCGTGAATTGAATGTACATGACGACTGCAATGATTCACGAGAACGCGAAGAAGAAATGACAGGGTCGGCTTCGCGCGGCTATGAATTTAAGCGAATGAAAACATGGAACTACTGGAAGGTAAAATCTGCATCGAAGCCGCGCTGAAGACGCGGCTTCGAACGACTGAGGTTGTGTTCATCCGCAGCGGTATGCATACGGATAAAATTCAATCCCTGCTCGACGAGATCGAGCAGCAGGGGATCGTGCTGAAAACCCTCAGCGCTGAAGAGATGGACGTCATGGCGAAAGGCGTCACTCACGGCGGTCTGCTTGCCCGCTGTTCACCCAAACGACAGCCGGATTTCGAGACGCTCTATCAGCAGATCAAAATGGCAACACGCCCGTTTCTGCTGCTGCTGGAGGGCGTTGATGACAGCCAGAACCTCGGCTTTACGCTTCGCACCGCCGAAGCCTGCGGCGTGAAGGCGGTGCTGCTGAAAAAACATCTCTGGGACTTTGACGGTGCTGCCGTATCGCGCGCGTCATCCGGGGCTTATGAGCGGCTGCCGATGGTGTTGATTGATGAGGTGGAAAAAACGTTGCCGCGATTGCAGCGGTTGGGCCTGCGATTATACGGCTGCATCGCCAATGCGCAAAAGGTGATGTATGAAGTTGATCTGCGACAACCGATCATTCTCGCGCTCGGCGGAGAGAAACGGGGGCTCTCCGGCGCCGTGCGCTCGCTGTGCGACCGCCTGATCAAAATCCCCATGCTGGCTGACATCGGTTCGCTGTCGCTCAGCCACGCCTCGGCAATCGTCATGGCCGAAGTGATGCGCCAACGTCTCACCCCGACTGAAGAGTACTGATCCTGCGAAAGGTGTACATTTTGTCTTTCCCCCTATCCCTTCCGCCGACGTCGACGCCGGATTCACGCGTGAATTGAACCCCTTCGTGCAAGTCAGGTCATCCTTCTTGGACGTATCAGCGCTCTTCGCCGCGGGAGGGGTCTCCTCCATCGCTGAATCCTTGCCCTTCGCCGACGAAAGGTGTACATATTGTCTTTCTCGAGACCTCTTCGGCGAAGAAGAGGGAGGATTCACGAATGGAAAAACCATCTTCTTCGGCGACAGGCCTCCGCGCGGACGCGAATGCAAAGCCGGCGCCGGAGAAGAGCGTTCTCTCACGCGTGATAGGTGGTCGGCCGTCGGAGAAGAGCCTTCTCTCAGGCGTGACAGGTGGTCGGTCGTCGGAGACAGGCTTTCATTGGTTTCTCCGTCAAGCCCTTCGTCCAGCTCATCCCTCCCCTTGTCAGCTCTCGGAATTAGCGCAACACTGTCAGTTTGCGACCGGCTTGTAAAGTACCTGCCGACAAATGGTATAAATAAACGCCGCTGGGCAAGCCCTCGGCCGAAACTTCCACTCGATGTTTGCCGCTGACGCATGGCTGCTGCAACAGCGTTTTGACCTTTTGTCCCGTCAGAGTGTAAAGAGATAAATCGACGAAACATGTTTCCGGCACGACAAATTCAACGCAGGTGCCGGCGTTAAACGGATTGGGATAATTCTGCTGCAGGACGAAAGAACGGGGAGCTTCTTCCTGGTGTGTAGTATCATCAGAATCAGTTGCAGTGCCGTTCCAACCGGCCAATTGTGCCCACAGCCACCAGGCGGCGTAGGCTTTCTGGTTGGCGTTCAGCGCTTCGGAATGCGCTGACTCGCAATTGTACCAATCGACGCCTTCTGGGTGACGATTCTGCCATTCAACCGCCCAATTGGCATTATCGTCCCACGGATTGCCGTTACCATCGGCATCGTAGAGACAACCATCGGTGCATCCTTTATCGCCAAAGTACTTGCCATCAGGATCATAGCATTCAATGTCGGCAAAATCATAAAGAATCTTGTCGTTCTCACGACAGAAGCGACGAATCTGTTCGTTGCGTTCGTGATTATTGCCGCGGGCGCCTTCGACCATATGTCCGGTCATATAGACAAACTTGACCTGAGGAAAATCCCGCTCCAGCCCAGACATCAATGACAGATAAAGGCTGATATCTTCAGGTGATGCCCAGTCAACCTGGCCGCACCACGACCAGACGACGACATTGGTGTGGGGAGAGGCAGCCAGATATTTTCGCGTCGCCGCTTCCCATTCGGTGCGGTCGGGATTGCCCAAATCATAGGCGCCGTAATCGCCGCAGCCGCTATCGTGGAGATCAAGATGTCCATTCCCGCCGTTTTCGAACATCAATCTCTGATCATTTTTGAACTCCGCCAACCCCATCATGCCAGTCGTCAATTGACTGCCGTGTGAGGTGTGGGTATAAACAATATCCAGTTTGACCAAAGCTTGATCGATCCAGTCGCTGGGAATATCCTGAAAACGAGTGCAGGTATGATCGATGATCACGGCGGTCAAGCCAAGCGAGTTGATAGTCAACAAAAAGAGCAATCCATAGAAACGCATAAAATCCTCACCAATTATTCCACATCCCATTCTTGAATTATGACAAATTAATTGCGAGAGAGTAAAGCCTCAGTCGTGGGTAATATAGGCATCCTCACTGTCGCCAAGTTCGCCAATACCTTGCACACAGAGCTCGCACGGAGCAGCAAAGACACAAAGGGAATGTATCCTTTTTTTTCAAGGCGCCAAGGCAACCCATTCAATATTTGAACTCTGTCACGCTTTTTTAAAGCAATTCTTCCAACGACGACGATCTTCTCCGTGTTTCTTTGTGTCTCAGTGACTCCGTGCGAGGCCGATGCTGTCTGTTATTCTTTGCGTTCTTTGCGGCTTGGCGTGAATCATTTCAGCTGTCAGGCGAACTGACTTGCTCAAAACTGAGGTGTTACGCGAAAATCAATACACAATCGTTTGAATCGCATGAGGCAAAATGACCACCTGAACCGACTGGGCGCCGACGAACAGCGAGTAAGTGATCGGTTGATCATTTTGATTCATGACGATCGTCGCCATGCGGCCGTCAGGATTGATGAACGACGTACTCATTAAATGGCTGCGGCTGGGCGCAGTGCTCACCCGTTTGGCTTTGGGCTGAATAAACTTGGAAAAATGGCCGATATAATAAAAAGAGGGCGTATAGATGAGCTCATCCGTACGGACGTCAGCATGAATGGGGGCAAAGCAAAAGTTGCCGACATGATTGGGGCCGCCGTTTTGATCGAGCAATATGTTCCAGTCTGTCCATCCTACGGTGCCCTGATTAAAATCATTGATCATGGAACGACCATAGCGCTCTCCGTTGGCCCAATATTGATAGCGCTCGGCAGAAAATCGTTCCACGCAGCCTTCAGTGAACAAGAGATTTTTGGTCGGGAACGATTCGTGCACCACGCCGAGGTTGTCAAACATCGGCTGGCCGCCGGTCCACACTTCGTACCAATGAAATCCAATACCCCAGGCATATTTTGCCGCATCGGCGTCCGCGAAAATGGTATTGGCGCGGTGAACAATGAGGTCGCGATTATGATCCCAGACGATGATTTTCACATCACCCAATCCCTCCCGCTGCAAAACCGGGCCGAGATTGTTTTTAAGGAAATCCCGCTCCTCTTCAGCCGTATAAATACAGGACTCCCAGGTTTGCGTCGCCATGGGTTCATTCTGAAGACTGATCCCCCAGATGGGAATGCCTTCTTGTTCATAGGCGTGAATGAATTTGGCATAATAATGCGCCCATGAATCAGTGAATTCGGGCAGCAGCTTGCCGCCGCGAAGCATATTGCCGTTGCTCTTCATAAACGCAGGCGGGCTCCACGGGCTGGCATACAGCAGCAACTCACCCCCGGCCGCACGAATCGCCTTCTTGATCAAGGGCAGCCGAAATTGACGATCATGATCGATGGTGAATGACGATAGCGCTTTATCGCCATCCTCGATATAGGTGTAACTCCCGGAACTGAAATCGCAGCTGTGAATCGTGGTTCGCGCCAGCGAATAGCCGATTCCCTTCTCCGGATCATAATATGCCTGCAGAAATTCCTGTTGTTTACTGTCGGACAATCGGGCAAAAACCTCCGCAGAAGCGTCGGTGATGGCGCCGCCAATACCCAAGAATTCCTGAAAAGTCTTGTCCGGATTGACGAAAACCGCCACTTCCGTCTCCAGCGGCTGCACAGCCGGTTTGAAAACCAGTGTATCCGTCGGCGTCAGCCTACAAGCCGTATTTTCCGCAGTGGTATAGACAACAGCTGTTTTCTCTGCAGGAGAATATTCGGACTGCTGCGAGGGAAGGGCGGCTTGCGAAAAACTTGATACCAATAGGCAATGTATGACCACAATCCAAAGTACAAGTTTCATCTTGATCTCCATTATTTCTCTATTCTACAAGTATCAACTTTTCAACTTCTTTGAGATTGATTTTCTTTTGAGCAATCCAGAGATCATAATTATTCTGCATCATTAGCCAACTCTCGGGTGATCTTCCCAATGTTTTTGATAAACGTAACGCCATGTCTGAAGTAACACTACTTTGCCTATTTACCAAACGACTGAGTGTCGAAGTTGATACTTTAAGCTTCCCAGCAACTAGTCTGATGCTCAGATTATACGGCTCAAGAAAGACTTCCTGGATAAATTCTCCTGGATGAGGAGGATTATGCATCTTCATTTGTGATAGTCCTCATAATTAATGATAAAAACGTCACCATTTTCAAATTTGAAAGTAAGACGCCAATTTTTATTAACATCGATTGCACACAAGTCCTGCAAATCGCCTTTCAGTGGATGCAGGCGAAATCCTGGTAAATCGATATCGTTTAAAATAATGGCGGTGTCTAATGCTGCAAGACGCATTCGTAACTTCTGAGAGTGAGCGGGTTGAATTCCCGCAGTACCCCCTGTTTCATAAAATTTTGAAGGCCTTTATGCTTAAAAGATTTTATCATACTATAATATAACTACGCGTTGCGCAACGCGCAACAAAATATTTAACAACAAGATTTTCTTTCGATTGCTTCAATAAACCTTACGGAACTGGTCACATGACTAAAAATTAAAAGACTCTCATCGTAATTCAGAAGACGATTATCGTGAGCAAAACTATTGTTGTTTCGAACCCGGCTAAATGCCTCCAGTACTGACATATAGATGATTTTAATATCTTTTCTGTCATGTCGGATTCAATGAGGCCTTCGTTTTTTAGTGCCTTAATGTATTCGCCGATTAAGCTATGAAGTGGCTTCT
>RPQV01000195.1 GCA_003818595.1 Calditrichota bacterium | reverse complement strand
ATGCTTTGCTGTTTTATGGATAATCCCCGAGCGAAGAACTGAGAGATAGTATTAAAAGATAAAACCGAGTCATAACAAATTAAAAGTGAAATTTTCCCCTTGAGTTTTTATTATGGGTGAGATATATTATTAAAAATATCTTGAAAAAATATTATTTATTTAACAAATATTTACTATATTTTGATGTAAGTGGAAAAAATAATCAAAATGTAGGAGGCTAGAACCTCAAAAACTTTTGTTCTTTGACAACTGACCATTGAGCAACGAGCTGTCATTAATGACGGCGAAGCAGGATAAACCACAAAAAGAGTGGTGAACAGTTAATCTTGTTTCATCTCTTGGCTTTACAAACAAATTAAATCATACAAACCTGTTTTGTAACCGTGGAGGATACAATGAAAAACCCGTATTTTAAATTTTTCCTTGTTTTATTGTTGATTGCATCACCTCTGTCACTTTTCGCTGCCGGTGCGACCATCAAAGGGAAAATTACTGAAACCGGCACCAATGAAATACTTCCCGGGGCGAACATCACCATTCAGGGAACTAAAATGGGCACCGCATCAGGAATGAATGGTATCTATCAAATTAACAACATTCCTCCTGGTCAGTATACCTTGACAGTCTCTTTTATGGGATATAAGTCAATTGAAAAGAATGTAACGTTGGAGTCCGGTGCTACTCTCACCGAGAATTTTGCTCTGACTCAAGAAGTTTTGCTGGGCAAGGAAGTTGCTATTTTAGCAGATCGTGCTCAAGAGCGCAAGACGCCGGTTGCCTTTACCAACGTACAAAAGGTGGACATGGAAGCGCGTCTCGGTTCGCAAGATATTCCCATGGTCATGAATGTCACTCCCAGTGTTTATGCTACGATGCAGGGAGGCGGTTCTGGTGATGCGCGTTTGAGCGTTCGTGGTTTTAACCAAAGAAATGTCGCCATCATGATCAACGGCGTTCCTATTAATGATATGGAAAATGGCTGGGTATATTGGTCGAATTGGGATGGCCTGGGCGATGCAACCTCCTCTATTCAGATGCAGCGAGGTTTGAGCGCCGTCAACTTGGCAACACCATCCATCGGCGGTACGATGAATGTCATCACCGATCCTGCCGGTATGTCAGCCGGTGCCAAATATAAACAGGAATTTGGAAACGACGGATTTTTGAAAACGACATTGTCTGCAGCCAGCGGGCTGGTCGACGGCAAATATGCTGTCATGGCTACTGTGGTTCGTAAAACAGGGGATGGTTTGATTGACAAAACATGGACCGATGCCTGGGCGTATTATCTGGGTGCTTCCTGGCAGATGAATAAGGCAAACCGATTAGAACTCTATGCTGTCGGAGCTCCGCAACGTCATGGTCAAAATTCCTACAAACAAAACATCGCTGCTTTTTCGCATGAATATGCAGCAAGCCTGGAGGACTACGATGCTGCTGCTTTGGATGTTTTCAAAGAATCAGCCGACGGTAGAAGATATAACGAGAACTGGAATGTTGTGAATGAGTCCTTCACTGGTGAAGAGTTTTTCAACGGCAATAGGACGCAAAGATATGCCAAAGGATATTTGAACGAGCGTGAAAACTATTATCACAAACCGATCGTAAATTTGAACTGGTATTCCCAGCTGTCATCCAAAACCAATCTTTTCACCACCCTCTATTATTCAGGCGGCGTTGGTGGTGGATCCGGTACCTTGGGCAGCGTGGTTTACGATAGGGCTTCGCAGCCTTCGCAGATTGTCAATTGGAATAAAACTATTGAAATCAATAAAGGCATTGTTGATGCCAAAGGCAATCCCAAGGACCCTCGTCGTTCATTGGGAATCCTGCGAAACAGCGTCAATAATCAATGGACTGTCGGATTGATTTCAAAGGTGAATTACAAAGTCTCTAAAACATTGGAATGTAACATCGGCCTTGATTGGCGTACTGCTGAAATCGAGCATTATCGCGAAGTCCGCAACCTTCTCGGCGGCGATTATTATGTCAGCAAAGACAGTCAGTTTTGGCCTGCAGAAGGTAAGAGGCTTGGTTTAGGTGATAAAGTCGGATATGATTTTACCAACACGGTTGACTGGATTGGCGGATTTGCTCAGGCTGAATACTCTTTAGAGAAATTTACGGCGTATGGTATGGCCGGCTATTCCGTTGTTTCCTACAGCTATGAAAGCTTTTTCAAAAAGGGCCCCGACGGCAATACCTTGAAGCTTGACGCCACCAACATCGATGGCTATCAGGCTAAAGGCGGAGCGCAATATAACATTACCAAAAATTTTGATGTTTTTGGAAATGCCGGTTATGTCAACAAGATTCCGATTTTTGACAACGTAATTTCTGATGACAAAGGGACCAAGGCTGAGAATCCCCAAAACGAAACATTTACCTCTTTGGAGTTTGGAGTTAATTATTATTCCAAGTTGATTGCGGCGAAAGTAAACTACTATTATACTCTGTGGACTGACAGAACCAAATCACAATGGACCACTTTAGCAGACGGTACCGAAGACTTGGTCTTTATTACTGGAATGGATCAGTTGCACACCGGTGTTGAAATTGAAGCGGCGGTTAAGCCAATCAACTTGCTCCGTGTTGATTTGGCTGCTTCGTTTGGTAATTGGACTTATCAGAACGATGTTTCCGGCTACTATTTGAATTATGATAATCCCTCTGCTCCACAAGCCAACTATAATTTCTACATCAAAGACCTCAAGGTCGGTGATGCACCGCAAACACAATTGGCTTTAGGTGCTACTCTGTTCCCGATCAAAGGTCTGTTCCTGCAGGGAACGTATCGCTATTACATGAATCACTATGCTGATTTTGATCCTTTCAGCCGCACGACAGCTACAGATCGTGCCGAAGGATGGAAGGCGCCTGATTACGGCATTGTTGATTTCCATGCATCCTACGCGCTGCCCGTTAAAGTGGGCCCAATAGGCCTTTCTGTTTTTGCGCATATTTTTAATGCACTGGACGAAATATATGTTCAGGATGCAGTCGATAACAGCAGTTTCAATTCTTATAAGGTCAGCGGGAAAATTGTGAATCCTCACAAGGCTGACGCTGCCGAGGTGTTCATCGGGTTACCGCGCTCTTTCAATGTTGGACTGCAGTTGAACTACTAACAGACGAAAGCCTCGACGAAAGTCGAGGCTTTTTCATTATTGGGGGTAAATGCTGTAATGAATTAGGGGATGCACCATTATTGGACGCTGCGTCTGATGCTTTCTGCGACAACCCTGCAGGCCAGCGCTCCCACGCGAGAGATGTCGGTTTGAAATTCCCCAGTTGAAAGTGTAAATACGATATCGCCATCGAATAATGTATGAGAAGGGCGTATGGCCAAAGCGAGGCCGTCTTGCGCCATTTCAGCAATTTTAGTAGCTGATTCACGGGTCAATGACGCATTGGTCGCCACAACAGTTAACGTTGTATTGGAATCGGTGAATTGGGCGGGTTTGCTGTAGGATGATAATATATCCAGAGAAGGAATAAAAGAGTGCGATCCCTGTCTCCTTATGCCGGCTAAAATACGGCCCTGGTCATCGATTATTTCACCCAATGCATTTACAACCGAGAGTGCACCGACTACCAGGCCGTCGGGCAGGATTATTGATGCTGTACCCAAACCTCCGGGAGAGGCATTGGCGATTCCCAGTAGTTTTCCGACTGTCGCCCCGCATGCCGCACCAATTTGCCCTTCATTGGTAGAATATGAAGCGTTTTGACACGCCTGATAACCAAATGATTTATCCGGTCGAGTGTAAGGATCGCCCACGGCCAGATCAAAAATCACCGCAGTTGGTACTATCGGAACTCGCGCCACCCCGGTGTCAAACCCTAAATTACGTTCTTCTAAATATTGTTGAACTCCGCCGGCTGCATCCAAGCCAAAAGCACTCCCTCCTGTTAGCAGTATGGCATTAATCTTTTGTACTAATCTGACCGGTTTGAGTAATTCAATCTCACGGGTTCCAGGGGCAGAACCGCGCACATCGACACCGCATATCGCTTCCTGGTCCGGGATGATGACGGTGCAACCTGTCTTCGCCTGCAGCTGATGGAAATGTCCGATCCGGATGCCGGGGACATCGCAGATTGTGGTTTTTTTATTCCCCGCCATCAGGTTTGAATCGGTTTAGCAAGCTGAATTTTCTGCGTGTAGGCACCTCAAGAATCAGACTTTGATCATTGAAGAAAAAGAGATCGCTGATTGTAAGTCCAATTTGCTTACGCAAGGGTTTCCAATTTTCGCGATACGACTTGCTGTCGACCTTGGTGCCGGTTTTATCTTTTTCGACCAAAAGTACACGTTCAGGATGAGAGCGGTCGATGAGGAATGGAGAGTGGGTGGTGTAAATCAATTGATTTTTCAATGCCAGGTCTTCGAGCACTCTGATCAGGTCCTTCTGACCTGCAGGATGCAGGTGAATGCCGGGTTCATCAATGAGAAAAATATATTCGTTGGAACGGCCTTCAAAAGTTTGTGAGATGAAATTGACATAAAAAGAGAGATACCAGCGAAAGCCCAAACTTCGAGATTCAGGAGTATCTAAAACAGTCGTTGAATCCGCAAAATCGATATAGAGGACGCGTCCATTAACATTTAACTTGATTTCGATGCTGTTTTCCTGGGACCAAACGCGACGAATTTGTTCGGTGATGATACGGCTTGCTTCTTCAGCAGTGCGGCGGCCGCGGGAGCTGTCTTCAAAAAGCAATTCATAATCCTCTATGCCGCCGATTTTGAGCAGATTTTTTTCGGTTAAAAATGCCGAGCTGTTCGACACCAGGCTGTCGAAATCGACTTTGTTTTTGAGCAACGGGATGTTGCTGAAATAAACAATTTTAGGGAGTACTTTCAGCAACTGCGTCATATTGATGTTTTCAATTTCGCGATCACCAACTATCAAATGATAGTCAGAGATTTCTGGGGCGTCACGACGAAGGTTAAAACTTTCGAGATCTTTAAAAACATCAGAAATATGCACCAATTTGTTTCGATTTTCTTTGGTTAGGCCGGAAAACTCCACGGTGATTTCGGGACATTTGCCCATGTAATAACTGTTGGAATACTGACAGGTGAGACTGCTGTCGAATGGAATGTCAGGACGAAAGGATTCAACTGCCTTGAGTATGTTGGTTTTGCCGCTCTCATTCGCACCGATGAGAACGTTGATTTTGGGATTAAATGATAATGAGATTTCATATATCGATTTGAATGCTCGCACGTAGACGCTTTTTACAACCATTTCGTTTCCTTCTGACTTGGGTATAAGCGTGTCATTCCCGGTGGGAGATTTGTTTTAGGGAGTCTTGAATAACTTTAAAATATATGAAGCACTCTGAACTAAAGCAAGCAATAAATGCATTCCTACGCCTCATGAAGAGCAATTGATGAAGCGTCACTTTTGTTGCATTTTTTTTTAAAAGTTGCACAAATAGTCTTGTTATTAAGTTCCGTTTTCGTACATTTTAATAGGAAGGAGCATCATTCCGATATTGTGGATAACTTTATATTCTCTTTAAAAGTTCAAAGAGAATTGTTACTTTAACCATGATATTATGTGGATAACTCAATCCTTCTCCTGTATTAGCGCTTTGTTATTGATAGAGTTAGCGCCGTTCGTCGAGTTGATCAAGCTATGTGGACAAGTCAAATAAGTTGTGGACAAGTGTGAATTGTTCTTTTTTTAGATGTTTCCTTTTCGTTGAAACAATATGTTGATATCTTTAATGTACGCTTTATTCTGGGTTTAATTTGAGGAAAATCAATGGGCAGACCGACTGAACAATTGTGGAATGCTGTTCTTGACCATATCCGCCGAGAAGTGAATGGGAATGGTTTTGAGACGTGGTTTAAACCCATTAAACCTGAAAAATATGAAGACAATACGCTGACCATTCAGGTACCCAGTCAATTTTTTTATGAATGGTTGGAATCGCATTATAGCAGCATCATTAATCGAGCTATTGCCGCTGAGTGTGGCCCACAGACCAAATTACTTTATTCGGTCATCATGGACTCAACGGTACAGGCAGTTCAGCTGCCCTCGGTAAAAAGCAGCAGTGTGGCTAAACAACCGTTTCAAACGAACATCAGTGAGCGATTTACTTTTGATTGTTTCATTGAAGGCGATTGCAATAAATTTGCCAAAGCTGCAGCGCTAACCGTAGCCAAATCTCCTGGCGGCACCACTTTTAATCCTTTGGTTATCTACGGGGGCGTTGGATTGGGAAAAACTCACCTTATTCAGGCCATTGGGAATTTTGCCAAAGATAATGGATTGGTCAAAAAGCTGATATATGTGGACAGTGAACGGTTTACAATGGAATTCATCAACTCTATTCAAAAAGGTAAAACCAGCGAGTTCAGCGAATTATATCGCAATGTGGATTTACTGATCGTCGACGACATTCAATTTTTCGCCAATAAAGAAAGAACCCAGGAAGAGTTTTTTCATACCTTCAACACCCTGCATCATCGCGGCAAGCAGATCGTACTTTCCTCTGATCGTCCGCCCAAGGAATTAAACGGCATTGAGGAACGTCTGAGCTCCCGCTTTCAATGGGGTTTGGTGGTGGACATTCAGCAGCCTGATTTAGAAACTCGACAGGCAATTCTCCAGCGCAAAGCCGAAGAGAATGGTTT